>NZ_JBHDLJ010000029.1:0-585 GCF_041877255.1 Arthrobacter halodurans | reverse complement strand
CGGTGGCGCGCGCGCATCAGGTCCGTACGGACGTCCTCGCGGGCCCTCACCAGGTCCCGGGCCGCCTCGCGTCCGGCGCCGGGGACCCGTACCGCGGTGATCTGGTCCAGCAGGTTCAGCCGGGCCAGGTGCTCGGCGTCGCGGACGTCGGTCTTGACCCGGTCCCCGGGCGGGCGCTGGAGCTTCGAGGGGGCGGCGACGATGCACGTGAAGCCCGCGGCGTTCAGGGCCCGCGCGAGCCCGAAGCCGGTCGGGCCGGCCTCGTAGGCGATCCGCACCGGCGGGGCCAGCCCGGTGACCCAATCGATGATCCCGGCGTGGTTCGCGGGCAGCCGTTGGCGGGTGATTTCCCCGGTCCGCTGGTCGATCGCGCAACCGAGGACGCTGCGGGCATGGACATCCAATCCGACATAGGTACGCTGATTCATGGCTGGAACCTCCAGACGTTCAAATGTGGCTCTACCAGTCCATACCCGCCCGCCCCGGGCGGGAAGAACCAGCGGGACTGGCAATCCACGCCCTGCTTTGAACCCGGGGTTCCAGTCCTACGACTCCGAACCGGCGCCACACCTCATATCGTCTAGC
>NZ_JBHDLJ010000028.1:0-603 GCF_041877255.1 Arthrobacter halodurans | reverse complement strand
TGCGGCAACAACACCATCACCTCGGCCCGCACCCCCGACCACCGCCCCGCCTCCGCGGACCCCAACACCAGCGACGCCAACACATCAGCCCGCAACTGCGCCATGCTCCGCGCCTCCCCCGGCACCGCGCGCAACCGCACCGCGATCCGCTGGATCCGGTCCATCATCGCCACCCCGTCCACCGCGTGGACCTCCGCCCGCACCGAGCACATCCCCTCCGCCCCCGGCTCCACCCACACCCCCCGGCCCGCCTCGGCCCGACGCACCCGCTCCCGCAACGCGCCCGGCCCCAACCGCGCCTGCAACCGCACCGCCTTGGCCCGCAGCCGCCCGGGCGTGCGCCCCGCCGCGAACCCCAGCAACCCCGCCTCCAACCAATCCCGGCGCACCCCCACCAACGCCGCCTCCGCCGCGACCGCCCGCAGGTACCCCTCCCGCACCGCCGGAGACGCGTCCGCGCCCGGCGCCGGGACCGGACCCGGACGCAGCTCCGCGCACGCCCGCAACACCACCTGCAGGTGCCCGAACCCGATCCTCCCCGCCTCGAACGCCTCCAACGTCGCGCGCCGGCACCCCACCAGCTCCACCGCGTCCGCGATCCGG
>NZ_JBHDLJ010000027.1:0-674 GCF_041877255.1 Arthrobacter halodurans | reverse complement strand
TCGAGACGGAAGTACCGGTTCTCGAGCGCCTCCTTCGTGCGGCGGGTGAAGGACGCGGGGTCGTAGCCCTCGAGCAGGCGGCGGGCCTTCGCGCGGACCGCGGCGGGGTTCCGTCCCGGGGCGTAGTCCAGGAGCCGGCGGCCGAGCTCGGTGCGGGCGGTCTGCGCGGCGCGTTCCTCCGCGGCGACCGCGCGCTCCCACGCCTCGGTGGCCGCGGGGTCCGGGGTGTCCGGGGCGGGGACGGGGCGGGCGGTGATGCGTCCGGCCTGGTCCGCGATGACCTCGGCGTGCGCGGCCCCGAGGGTCCCTTCGGTCAGGGCGCGCAGGACCTCGGGCAGGTCGGTGGCGAGGGTCTCGGCGCGGTGCAGGGCGTGTGCGGCGGTGTGCGGGGCGATGCCGAAGACGAGGGAGATCTCCTCGACCGCGGCCTCGGTGCCCAGGCGGGTCACGAGGGTTCCGGTGCGGGCGGAGATGCCCATCCCGGGGTCGGCCTTCAGGTCCGCGAGGTGGCGGGGCATGGTGCGTTGGGCGTGGTCGTGGAGGTCGGTGATCGCGTTCAGGGTCCGGGCCTGGGCGAAGCGGCGGAGGGCCTCGGCGTGCTCGAGGCGGGTTCCGGGGTTGCGGGTCGCGGCGTCGGGGTCCGGGGTGAGGATCCATCCGCCGACCCTGATCGT
>NZ_JBHDLJ010000026.1:0-719 GCF_041877255.1 Arthrobacter halodurans | reverse complement strand
GCGACGCCGGCGAGGGCCGCGACCACGTCCTCGTAGATGTCCTCGTGGACGTAGAGCCGCTTCAGCGCCGCGCACGTCTGGCCGGTGTTGATGAACGCCCCCCAGAACAGGTCCTCGGCGATCGCCTCCGGGTCCGCGTCGGGGAGCACGATCCCCGCGTCGTTGCCCCCGAGCTCGAGGGTCAGGCGCTTCACGGTCCCCGCCGAGGAGCGGATGATCGCCTTGCCCGTGGCCGTGGACCCGGTGAACATCACCTTGTCGATCCCCGCGTGCCCCGCCAGCGCCTCGCCCACGTCCCGGCCGCCCGAGACCACCCGCAGCACGTCCGCCGGCAACACCGTGTTCAGCACCTCGGCCAACGCCAGCACCGACAGCGGCGTGTACTCCGAGGGCTTCACCACCACGGTGTTCCCCATCCGCAGCGCCGGGGCCAGCTGCCACACCGTGATCATCATCGGCCAGTTCCACGGCCCGATCGCCCCGACCACGCCCAACGGCCGGTAGTGCAGCTCCGCCCGGCCCCCCTCGTCGTCGACCAGCACCTCGGGCTCGAGCGCGAACGACGCCGTCGCGCGCAGCCACGCCGCGCACGCCCCGACCTCGAACCGCGCGTTCGGCCCGTTCAACGGCTTGCCCTGCTCCCGCGAGAGCAACCGCGCCAACCCCTCCGCCGAGGCCTCCACCGCGTCCGCGGCCCGCATCAAATACGCGCTGCGCTC
>NZ_JBHDLJ010000025.1:0-919 GCF_041877255.1 Arthrobacter halodurans | reverse complement strand
CACCACACCTGGCTGCACCAACACCGCTTCGCGGACCCCGCCCTGCAGGCCACCTACGACACCTGCCTGGAAACCGTGGAACTGACCCTGGACCGGCGCGACCGGCTCGACGCCCGGGTCGCCGCCCTGGCCGAGACCGAACCCTACGCCGAGGTCGTCCACGCGTTGATGTGCCTGCGCGGGATCAACGTGCTGACCGCCTTCGGGCTCGCCGTGGAGGTCGGGGACTGGACCCGCTTCACCGGCAAGACCATCGGCGCCTACCTCGGGCTCGTCCCCTCCGAGCACTCCTCCGGGGCCACCCGGTCCCAGGGTTCGATCACCAAGACCGGGAACGCCCACGCGCGCCGCCTGCTCGTCGAGGCCGCGTGGCACCACCGGCGCCCCTACCGGACCGCCACCCGGGACATGCGGGCGCGCTGGGACAAGGCCGACGAGGCGTCCAGGGTCCGCGGGCACCAGGGCAACCAGCGGTTGCACCGCCAGTGGGAGAAGTTCGAGGCCAGCCACAAGCGCCGCGTCATCGCCGACGTCGCGGTCGCCAGGGAACTGGCCGGGTGGTGCTGGTCCCTGGCCGCGCCCGTGCAGCGGGAACACCCATGGCCCGCTGACTAGCAAGCGTCCCGACGCCCACCGGTGCCCGAGCGGCTCGGCAGCGTGGAGGAGACCCGCGACGCCGCTATGGGCAACCGGCCACCACCGGCGACGCCCGACCTTGCTAGACCAGCGGCCACCCTCCAGCCGAACACCTCGTCCTGCGGTACCCAACCCGCGCATATCAGCCAGACAGCGCCGTCGAACACGACGCGCCAGCCCCGGCCACCACCGGGCGACGGGAACGAAAGAGCGGTCCACGGCAACCCGGCCGCGGACCGCTCGCCCCTGTCTCTTGACAAGCAGCACCTACATATCAGCGGCG
>NZ_JBHDLJ010000024.1:0-5353 GCF_041877255.1 Arthrobacter halodurans | reverse complement strand
CCTTTTCCTGTCGCACCCCGTGCGGTGGGAGGGGTTTTTTGCCGGGATTGTTTTGCTTGGTGCAGCCGTCGGCCCGATTTTCCTTGGGCCGTCCTGGTTGTGTCCGTTTTGTTTTTACGGAGAGTTTGATCCTGGCTCAGGATGAACGCTGGCGGCGTGCTTAACACATGCAAGTCGAACGATGAGGCCCAGCTTGCTGGGCCGATTAGTGGCGAACGGGTGAGTAACACGTGAGTAACCTGCCCCCGACTCTGGGATAAGCCCGGGAAACTGGGTCTAATACCGGATATTCTCCCTCCGCCGCATGGCGGGGGGTGGAAAGCGGTTTAGCGGTCGGGGATGGACTCGCGGCCTATCAGCTTGTTGGCGGGGTAACGGCCCACCAAGGCGACGACGGGTAGCCGGCCTGAGAGGGTGACCGGCCACACTGGGACTGAGACACGGCCCAGACTCCTACGGGAGGCAGCAGTGGGGAATATTGCACAATGGGCGAAAGCCTGATGCAGCGACGCCGCGTGAGGGATGACGGCCTTCGGGTTGTAAACCTCTTTCAGTAGGGAAGAAGCGAAAGTGACGGTACCTGCAGAAGAAGCGCCGGCTAACTACGTGCCAGCAGCCGCGGTAATACGTAGGGCGCAAGCGTTATCCGGAATTATTGGGCGTAAAGAGCTCGTAGGCGGTTTGTCGCGTCTGCCGTGAAAGTCCGGGGCTCAACCCCGGATCTGCGGTGGGTACGGGCAGACTAGAGTGATGTAGGGGAGACTGGAATTCCTGGTGTAGCGGTGAAATGCGCAGATATCAGGAGGAACACCGATGGCGAAGGCAGGTCTCTGGGCATTAACTGACGCTGAGGAGCGAAAGCATGGGGAGCGAACAGGATTAGATACCCTGGTAGTCCATGCCGTAAACGTTGGGCACTAGGTGTGGGGGACATTCCACGTTTTCCGCGCCGTAGCTAACGCATTAAGTGCCCCGCCTGGGGAGTACGGCCGCAAGGCTAAAACTCAAAGGAATTGACGGGGGCCCGCACAAGCGGCGGAGCATGCGGATTAATTCGATGCAACGCGAAGAACCTTACCAAGGCTTGACATGGGCCGGACCGCCGTGGAAACACGGCTTCCCCTTTGGGGCCGGTTCACAGGTGGTGCATGGTTGTCGTCAGCTCGTGTCGTGAGATGTTGGGTTAAGTCCCGCAACGAGCGCAACCCTCGTTCCATGTTGCCAGCGGGTTATGCCGGGGACTCATGGGAGACTGCCGGGGTCAACTCGGAGGAAGGTGGGGACGACGTCAAATCATCATGCCCCTTATGTCTTGGGCTTCACGCATGCTACAATGGCCGGTACAAAGGGTTGCGATACTGTGAGGTGGAGCTAATCCCAAAAAGCCGGTCTCAGTTCGGATTGGGGTCTGCAACTCGACCCCATGAAGTCGGAGTCGCTAGTAATCGCAGATCAGCAACGCTGCGGTGAATACGTTCCCGGGCCTTGTACACACCGCCCGTCAAGTCACGAAAGTTGGTAACACCCGAAGCCGGTGGCCCAACCCCTTGTGGGAGGGAGCCGTCGAAGGTGGGACCGGCGATTGGGACTAAGTCGTAACAAGGTAGCCGTACCGGAAGGTGCGGCTGGATCACCTCCTTTCTAAGGAGCAGCTAGCCGGTGTCCGGCGCGGGTTCCCGTGCCGTGGCCGCCGGTTCAGTGCATGCCCGTATCGGCCGCTTTCGTCGGCCGGCGGGCGCTCATGGGTGGAATGTCAACGAATCGTGGCCCGGACCGTGTGGTTCCGGGATCCCCAGTACGCCCCCCTTGGGGGGTTGGAGCGGGGTTCCGGGCGCAGACGCGGACCGGGTCCATGGCACACTGTTGGGCCCTGAGACAACAGGCCCGCACGCCTTCCCGACCCCCCTTGTCCCGCCGTTTGGCGGTGCGGGGGTGGCGGGGTGGCGGCGGTTCTGTGTTTCGGTTTGTCCCGCGCATGGCCTCGGCCCGCAGAAGTCCCCCCCCGGTTTGTCCGGTGGTGGGCGGCGGTGTCCGGTGGGTGCGACGGGGTTGTTGTTTGGGAACTGCATAGTGGACGCGAGCATCTTGTATCGGGCGCCTTCGGGTGTCCGTGCAAAGCAATTTCTTTGATGGAAGACCCTGTCCGGGCCGTTCGCGGTGCGGGCGTGGTTTTCTCGATTTGTAGAATGCCTTTGCTTGACCTGTTTGTGGTCAAGTTTTCAAGGGCGCACGGTGGATGCCTTGGCATTAGGAGCCGAAGAAGGACGTGGGAATCTGCGATAAGCCTGGTCGAGTCGATAACCGGACGTTGACGCCAGGATTTCCGAATGGGGAAACCCCGCACAGCGCGCGAGTGTCTGTGTGACCCGCAGCTGAACACATAGGCTGCGTGGAGGGAACGCGGGGAAGTGAAACATCTCAGTACCCGCAGGAAGAGAAAACAACAGTGATTCCGTGAGTAGTGGCGAGCGAAAGCGGATGGGGCTAAACCGAGCCATGTGTGATAGCCGGCGGGCGTTGCATGGCCGGGGTCGTGGGACCATCCATACCAGTTCTGCCGGACTGGTGGGGCGAGGTGCGGAAGTATAGGCGAACCGGTTTGAATGCCGGACCATAGGGGGTGCGAGTCCCGTAGCCGTAATGCTTTCCGCCGCCCTGTGAAGGTATCCCAAGTAGCACGGGGCCCGAGAAATCCCGTGCGAATCCGCCAGGACCACCTGGTAAGCCTGAATACTACCTAATGACCGATAGCGGACAAGTACCGTGAGGGAAAGGTGAAAAGTACCCCGGGAGGGGAGTGAAACAGTACCTGAAACCGTGTGCCTACAATCCGTCGGAGCCTCCTTGTTGGGGTGACGGCGTGCCTTTTGAAGAATGAGCCTGCGAGTTAGTGTTACGTCGCGAGGTTAACCCGTGTGGGGAAGCCGTAGCGAAAGCGAGTCTGAATAGGGCGACTCAGTGGCGTGATCTAGACCCGAAGCGAAGTGATCTACCCATGGCCAGGTTGAAGCGCGTGTAAGAGCGCGTGGAGGACCGAACCCACTTCAGTTGAAAATGGAGGGGATGAGCTGTGGGTAGGGGTGAAAGGCCAATCAAACTTCGTGATAGCTGGTTCTCCCCGAAATGCATTTAGGTGCAGCGTTGCGTGTTTCTTGCCGGAGGTAGAGCTACTGGATGGCCGATGGGCCCCAAAAGGTTACTGACGTCAGCCAAACTCCGAATGCCGGCAAGTGAGAGCGCAGCAGTGAGACTGTGGGGGATAAGCTTCATAGTCGAGAGGGAAACAGCCCAGAACGCCAACTAAGGCCCCCAAGCGTGTGCTAAGTGGGAAAGGATGTGGAGTTGCGAAGACAACCAGGAGGTTGGCTTAGAAGCAGCCACCCTTGAAAGAGTGCGTAATAGCTCACTGGTCAAGTGATTCCGCGCCGACAATGTAGCGGGGCTCAAGCACACCGCCGAAGTTGCGTCATCCAGGTAACAGGTAGGCCTTCGTGGTCCAGCCGCCTGGGTGGGTAGGGGAGCGTCGTGCCGGCAGTGAAGCCGCGGTGTGAACCAGCGGTGGAGACGGCACGAGTGAGAATGCAGGCATGAGTAGCGAAAGACGGGTGAGAAACCCGTCCGCCGAATGATCAAGGGTTCCAGGGTCAAGCTAATCTGCCCTGGGTAAGTCGGGACCTAAGGCGAGGCCGACAGGCGTAGTCGATGGACAACGGGTTGATATTCCCGTACCGGCGAAGAACCGCCCATACCGAGCTGGCGATGCTAACCGCCCCGGACCACCACCGGGTTCCCTTCGGGGGGCCCACCGGTGGCGAGGCGCGGGACCCGAGCCAGGGAGGTAAGCGTATTAACAGGTGTGACGCAGGAAGGTAGCCGGGCCAGGCAATGGAATCGACCTGGTCCAAGGGCGTAGGGCGAACGGTAGGCAAATCCGCCGTTCACGATGCCTGAGACCCGATAGGCGCCCCCCTCGTGGGGGTGATCCGGTGATCCTATGCTGCCAAGAAAAGCATCGACGCGAGGTTCCAGCCGCCCGTACCCCAAACCGACACAGGTGATCAGGTAGAGAATACTAAGGCGATCGAGAGAATCATGGTTAAGGAACTCGGCAAAATGCCCCCGTAACTTCGGGAGAAGGGGGGCCCCAACCTTGAACGGTACTAGCGACCGGGAGGGGATCGGGGCCGCAGAGACCAGGGGGAAGCGACTGTTTACTAAAAACACAGGTCCGTGCGAAGTCGCAAGACGATGTATACGGACTGACTCCTGCCCGGTGCTGGAAGGTTAAGAGGACCGGTTAGCCGCAAGGCGAAGCTGAGAATTCAAGCCCCAGTAAACGGCGGTGGTAACTATAACCATCCTAAGGTAGCGAAATTCCTTGTCGGGTAAGTTCCGACCTGCACGAATGGAGTAACGACTTCCCCGCTGTCTCAACCATGAACTCGGCGAAATTGCACTACGAGTAAAGATGCTCGTTACGCGCAGCAGGACGGAAAGACCCCGAGACCTTTACTATAGTTTGGTATTGGTGTTCGGTGCGGCTTGTGTAGGATAGGTGGGAGACTGTGAGGCCCGGACGCCAGTTCGGGTGGAGTCATCGTTGAAATACCACTCTGGCCGTACCGGATTCCTAACTTCGGCCCATGATCTGGGTCAGGGACAGTGCCTGATGGGTAGTTTAACTGGGGCGGTTGCCTCCTAAAGAGTAACGGAGGCGCCCAAAGGTTCCCTCAGCCTGGTTGGCAATCAGGTGTCGAGTGTAAGTGCACAAGGGAGCTTGACTGTGAGAGCGACAGCTCGAGCAGGGACGAAAGTCGGGACTAGTGATCCGGCGGCACGTTGTGGAACGGCCGTCGCTCAACGGATAAAAGGTACCTCGGGGATAACAGGCTGATCTTGCCCAAGAGTCCATATCGACGGCATGGTTTGGCACCTCGATGTCGGCTCGTCGCATCCTGGGGCTGGAGTAGGTCCCAAGGGTTGGGCTGTTCGCCCATTAAAGCGGTACGCGAGCTGGGTTTAGAACGTCGTGAGACAGTTCGGTCCCTATCCGCTGCGCGCGCAGGAAATTTGAGAAGGTCTGTCCTTAGTACGAGAGGACCGGGACGGACGAACCTCTGGTGTGTCAGTTGTACTGCCAAGTGCACCGCTGATTGGCTACGTTCGGATGGGATAACCGCTGAAAGCATCTAAGCGGGAAGCCCGCTTCGAGATGAGATTTCCATACCATTTATGGTGGGAGGCCCCCAGCAGACCACTGGGTTGATAGGCGGGACGTGGAAGCGAGGACCAAAGACTCGTGAAGCCGACCCGTACTAATAGGCCGACAACTTACACCACAAACACCACACCC
>NZ_JBHDLJ010000023.1:0-16805 GCF_041877255.1 Arthrobacter halodurans | reverse complement strand
CCTCGCACCACTTTCAACCCAGCCCTCGACCCCGATGGGAGCCTAAGACCATGGCCGACCTTCTTCCGGAGCACCCGGACTTCCTCTGGCACAACCCCGACCCGAAGCCCTCCTACGACGCCATCATCGTCGGCGGCGGGGGCCACGGCCTGGCCACGGCGTACTACCTGGCCAAGAACCACGGCATCACGAACATCGCCGTCCTGGAGCGGGGGTGGCTCGCGGGCGGCAACATGGCCCGCAACACCACGATCATCCGCTCGAACTACCTCTGGGACGCCAGCGCGGGGATCTACGAGCACTCCCTCAAGCTCTGGGAGCAGCTGCCCGAGGAGCTCGAGTACGACTTCCTCTTCTCGCAGCGCGGCGTGATGAACCTGGCGCACACCCTCGGGGACGTGCGGGAGAGCATGCGGCGCGTCCACGCCAACCAGCTCAACGGTGTCGACGCCGAATGGATCAGCCCGGAGCAGGTCAAGGAGCTGTGCCCGATCATCAACATCGGTGACGACATCCGCTACCCGGTCATGGGAGCCACCTACCAGCCGCGCGCCGGCATCGCCAAGCACGACCACGTCGCCTGGGCCTTCGCCCGGAAGTGCGACGAGATGGGCGTGGACATCATCCAGAACTGCGAGGTCACGGGCTTCCTCAAGGACGGCGACCGCGTCGTCGGCGTCGAGACCAACCGCGGCCGCATCAACGCGGGCAAGGTCGCCCTGTGCGGCGCCGGGCACTC
Organism: Arthrobacter halodurans; assembly: GCF_041877255.1. Classification (NCBI taxonomy): domain Bacteria; kingdom Bacillati; phylum Actinomycetota; class Actinomycetes; order Micrococcales; family Micrococcaceae; genus Arthrobacter; species Arthrobacter halodurans. The sequence goes on along the minus strand of NZ_JBHDLJ010000023.1, from coordinate 16,066 downwards.
CTCGGTGCTCGCCGAGCTCGCCGGCTTCAGGCTGCCGATCCAGTCCCACCCGCTGCAGGCGCTGGTGTCCGAGCTGCACGAGCCGGTCCACCCGACCGTGGTCATGTCCAACCACGTCCACGTCTACGTCTCGCAGGCGCACAAGGGCGAACTGGTGATGGGCGCGGGCGTGGACAGCTACACCGGCTACGGCCAGCGCGGTGCCTTCCACGTGATCGAGGACCAGATGGCCGCGGCCGTCGAGCTGTTCCCGATCTTCGCCCGGGCCCACGTGCTGAGGACGTGGGGCGGCATCGTGGACGTGACGCTGGACGCCTCGCCGATCGTCTCCAAGACCCCGATCGACCAGCTCTACGTCAACTGCGGCTGGGGCACGGGCGGATTCAAGGGCACGCCGGGCGCGGGCCTGACCTTCGCCCACACCATCGCCCACGACGAGCCGCACCCGCTCAACGCGCCCTTCGCGCTCGAGCGCTTCGAGACCGGCCGCCTCATCGACGAACACGGCGCCGCGGCCGTGGCCCACTAGGAAGGATCCCCGACATGCTGCTCATCGAATGCCCCTGGTGCGGGCCGCGCAACGAGACCGAATACCACTACGGCGGACAGGCCCACGTGGCCTACCCGGAGAACCCGGACGCCCTGAGCGACAAGGAGTGGTCCGAGTACCTCTTCTACCGCGACAACCCGAAGGGGCTCTTCGCGGAACGCTGGGTCCACTCCGTCGGCTGCCGCAAGTGGTTCAACGCCGTCCGCGACACCGTCACCTACGAGTTCGCCGCCGTCTACAAGCCGGGCGACCCGCGCCCGGACCTGCGGGCCATCGCCGGCAACCACACCAGCACGAACCACCCCAGCAAGGGAGGAACGAAATGAGCACCACGGCACGGAACCCGCGGCTCGGCGCCGACAGCGCCCCGCACGCCCGCATCGACCGCGGCGCAACCCTGACGTTCACGGTCGACGGCGAGACGCTCACCGGCTATCCCGGCGACACCGTGGCCTCCGCCATGCTGGCCTCCGGCAGGATCGCCTGCGGCCCGTCGCTCTACCTCGGCCGCCCCCGCGGCATCATGTCCGCCGGCGTCGAGGAATCGAACGCCCTGATCAAGGTCCGCTCCCGCTACGCCGGGCACGTCGACGAGTCGATGCTGCCCGCCCCGACCGTGGAGCTCACCGACGGCATGGACATCAGCCTGCTCAGCGGCCTGGGCCAGCTGGACCCGCGCAAGGACGAGGCCGTCTACGACCGCAAGTACGTGCACGCCGACGTGCTGGTCGTCGGCGCCGGGCCGGCCGGACTGGCCGCCGCGCGCCAGGCCGCGGCGTCCGGCGCGCGCGTGATCCTCATGGACGAGCAGCCGGAGGCCGGCGGATCGCTCCTGTCCTCCGCGGGCGAGACCATCGACGGGCGGCCCGCCCTGGAGTGGGTCGCCGAGACCGTCGCGTCCCTCGAGACCGGCGCCGAGGTCACCTACCTCCCGCGCACGACGGCGTTCGGCAGCTACGACGCGAACTACGTCGTCGCGGTGCAGCGCCGCACCGACCACCTCGGCGGGGAGCTCGGCGCCGGCGTGTCCCGCGAACGCATCTGGCACGTCCGCGCCGCCCGGGTGGTCCTGGCCACCGGCGCGCACGAGCGGCCGCTGGTGTTCGGGAACAACGACCGGCCCGGCATCATGCTGGCCTCGGCCGTGCGCAGCTACCTGAACCGCTACGCCGTGTCCGTCGGCGCCAACGTCGCGGTCGCCACGACCAACGATTCCGCGTACGCGCTGGTGAAGGACCTGCACGGCCATGGGGTCCGCGTGCCCGCCGTCGTCGACGCCCGCGCCGAACTCTCCGCCGCCGCGGCCTCCGTCGCGGAGCTGGGCATCCGCGTGCTGACGTCCTCCGCCGTGGTGGACACCGCGGGCGACGCGTCCGGCCGCCTTTCCGGCGTCACCGTCGCCGGCATCGACGCGGCCGGCGAGCCCACCGGCGCCACCGAGCGGATCGACGCCGACGTGCTGGCCGTCTCCGGTGGCTGGAACCCCGTCGTCCACCTGCACTCCCAGCGCGAACGCCGCCTGGCCTGGGACGACGCGCTCTCCGCGTTCGTGCCGGGGCACCCGGTCCCGCACCAGGCGACCGCGGGCGCCATGAACGGGCGCCTGGACCTCGCGTCGGCGCTCCGCGAGGGCGCCACCGCCGGGGCCGAGGCCGCGACGGCCGCGGGGTTCGCCGTCGAACCGGCCATCCCCGCGGCACCCGCCGAGGAGATCGCCGCGACCCGGCCGCTGTGGCTCGTGGCCGTGCCCGGGGCGCAGCGGGAGGACTACCGCCACCACTTCGTGGACTTCCAGCGCGACCAGACGGTCGCCGACGTGCTGCGCTCCACCGGGGCCGGCATGCGCAGCGTGGAACACATCAAGCGCTACACCTCGATCAGCACCGCCAACGACCAGGGCAAGACGTCCGGAGTCAACGCGATCGGCGTGATCGCCGCGGCGCTGGGCACCGAGGACGTCGCGGGCATCGGCACGACGGCGTTCCGCGCCCCCTACACGCCGGTCGCGTTCTCCGCGCTGGCCGGCCGGCAGCGCGGGGAGCTCTTCGACCCCGCGCGCCTGACCTCCATCCACCCGTGGCACGTGCGGCGCGGCGCCCTGTTCGAGGATGTCGGGCAGTGGAAGCGGCCCTGGTACTACCCGCAGGACGGGGAGGACATGGACGCCGCGGTGCTGCGCGAGTGCGCCGCGGTGCGCGACTCGGTCGGCTTCATGGACGCCACGACGCTGGGCAAGATCGAGATCCGCGGCAAGGACGCCGGCGAGTTCCTGAACCGGATCTACACCAACGCGTTCAAGAAGCTCAAGCCCGGCCTGGCCCGCTACGGTCTCATGTGCACCCCCGACGGCATGATCTACGACGACGGCGTCACGCTGCGGCTGGACGAGGACCGGTTCTTCATGACCACCACCACCGGCGGCGCCGCGAAGGTGCTGGACTGGCTGGAGGAATGGCTGCAGACCGAGTGGCCCGATTTGGACGTGGTGTGCACGTCGGTGACCGAGCAGTACACGACCGTCGCCGTCGTCGGGCCGAAGTCCCGCGCCGTGGTCGCCAAGCTCGCCCCGGGCCTGGACCTGGACAACGAGGCGTTCCCGTTCATGGCGTTCCGCGAGACCGTCCTTGCCTCCGGCATCCCGGCGCGGATCTGCCGGATCTCCTTCTCCGGCGAGCTGGCGTTCGAGATCAACGTGTCCTCTTGGTACGGGCTGAGCGTGTGGGAGGACGTGGCGGCGGCCGGCGAGGAATTCAACATCACCCCGTACGGCACGGAGACCATGCACGTGCTCCGGGCGGAGAAGGGCTTCATTATCGTCGGCCAGGACACCGACGGCACCGTGACCCCGCAGGACGCCTCCATGGAATGGGTGGTCTCCAAGGTCAAGGACTTCGTCGGCAAGCGGTCCTACTCGCGGGTCGACAACCAGCGCGAAGACCGCAACCACCTGGTCAGCCTGCTGCCCGTGGACCGCTCGTTCCGCCTTCCCGAGGGCGCGCAGTTGGTCAGGCACGGCACGCCGATCACCCCGCAGGAGGGACAGGTCCCCATGGAGGGCTACGTGACCTCCAGCTACCACTCGGCCGCGCTCGGCAGGAGCTTCGCGCTGGCGCTGATCAAGAACGGCCGCAACCGCATCGGCGAGACCCTGCAGGCGCCGCTGGACGGCCGGCTGGTCGATGTCGTCGTTTCCGAAACCGTGCTTTTCGACCCCGAAGGGAGCCGTCGTGATGGCTGAGCAAGTATTGACCGACCTTTCCACGCTGCGCCGCAGCCCGCTGTCCCACCTGGCCGCCGCGTTCCCGGCGTCCGACGTGGAGGGCGACCGCGGGGTGAACCTGCGCGAGACCCCGTTCGCCACCATGGTCGGGATCCGCGCCATCCCCGGGACGCCGGCCCACGAGGCGCTGGCCGCCGCCACCGGCGTCGGGCTGCCGTCCGGCCCGGGCCAGGTGGCGGGTTCCCCCGGGGGAACCGCCGTCCTGTGGCAGGGACCCGATGAGTTCCTCCTGGTCGCCCCCGAGGGCACGGAGATCCTGAACCCGCTGGTTCAGGCACTGGGCGAGATGCCCGGCTCCGTCGTCGACCTGTCGGCGAACCGGACCATCCTGCGCCTGGCGGGCCCCGGCGCCCGGCTGGTGTTGGAGAAGGGCTGCCCGGCGGACCTGCACCCGCGGGTCTTCACCCCCGGCACGGCGATCTCCACCACCCTCGGCCCGGTCCCGCTGTTCCTCTGGCAGACCGGGGACCGGGAGTACCTCCTGCTGCCGCGGGCCTCGTTCGCCGACTACACCGCGCGCTGGCTGCTGGACGCCATGACGGAGTTCGCCGCGCCCGAGGTGCGCTGATGGCGCTCAGCGCGCTGGACCTGTTCTCCGTCGGCATCGGGCCCTCGTCCTCGCACACCGTGGGTCCGATGAAGGCCGCCAGGGACTTCGCCGACGGGCTGCGTACCGACGGCGTCCTGGAGTTGACGACGCGGGTCCGCGCCGAGCTGTTCGGCTCGCTCGGCGCGACGGGGCTCGGCCACGGCTCCGACAAGGCGGTCATCCTGGGCCTGCTGGGCCACGATCCGCGGACCGTGGACACCGCGGCGGCGGGGGAGCTGGTCGCCGCCGCCGTGGAGGGCGGCAAGCTGGAGCTGGCGGGGGAGCGCCCGATCGCCTTCGACGAGGACGACGACCTGATCCTGCACCGGCGGCGGTCGCTGCCCGGGCACCCGAACGCGATGACGTTCCACGCCTTCGACGACGCCGGGGCCCTCCTGCGCGAGCGGACGTTCTACTCCGTGGGCGGCGGGTTCGTGGTGGCGGCCGAGACGGCGGGGGCGGACTCTGCTGGGGCGGACTCTGCGGCGGCCGATGCCGCCGCCCCGCCCTACCCGTTCACCACGGGCGCGCAGCTGCTGGCGCACTGCGACGCCGAGGGACTTTCCATCGCCGGGGTCATGTTGGCCAACGAAGTGGTGCGGCGCACCGAGGCGGAGCTCCGCACGGAACTCCTCGCCATCTGGGCCGTGATGCAGGACTGCGTGGAGAACGGGTGCACGCGCGAGGAGGAGCTGTTGCCCGGCGGCCTCAAGGTCCGCCGCCGGGCGCCGGCGCTGCGCGAGAAGCTGCGGGCCACCGAGGCGGCGTCCGCCGGCCGGGTCCCCGATCCGCTCTGGGCCATGGAATGGGTCAACCTCTACGCGCTGGCGGTGAACGAGGAGAACGCCTCCGGCGGCCGGATCGTGACCGCCCCGACCAACGGCGCGGCGGGCATCATCCCGGCCGTGCTGCACTTCTACACGCGGTTCGTGCCCGGCGCCGACGAGGACAAGGTCGTCGAGTTCCTGCTCACCGCCGCCGCCATCGGCATCCTGTTCAAGGAGAACGCCTCCATCTCCGGCGCCGAGGTGGGGTGCCAGGGGGAGGTCGGCTCGGCGTGCTCGATGGCGGCCGGCGCGCTGTGCGCCGTGCTGGGCGGCACGCCAGCCCAGGTGGAGAACGCGGCGGAGGTCGGGATCGAACACAACCTCGGCCTCACCTGCGACCCGATCGGCGGCCTGGTGCAGATCCCCTGCATCGAACGCAACGCGATCGCCAGCGTCAAGGCGATCAACGCCGCCCGCCTGTGCCTCCAGGGCAACGGCGAGCATAAGGTGTCCCTGGACGCCGCCATCGAAACGATGCGGCAGACGGGGGCGGACATGAAGACGAAGTACAAGGAAACCTCGCGCGGTGGACTCGCCGTCAACGTAACGGAGTGTTGAGCAACATGGAACCGAACCACGACGTCCAGCACGTCCTCACCCTGCACTGCCCCGAACGCCCCGGGATCGTCCATGCGGTCTCCGGCTTCCTGCTGGAGCAGGGCCGGAACATCATCGAGCTCAAGCAGTTCGGAGACCGGCGGTCCGGACACTTCTTCATGCGCGTCGACGTCGCCGGGCCCGACGCCGCGGACCTGACCGGGCGGATGCGGGACGCGTTCGAACCCGTCGCCAACGAGTTCGGCCTGGAGTGGGGCCTCGAGCCGCTCGGCACCAAGCGCCGGGTGCTCATCATGGTCTCGAAGTTCGGGCACTGCCTCAACGACCTCCTCTACCGGGCGCGGACCGGCGAGCTGCCCGTCGACATCGTCGCGGTGGTGTCCAACCACCCGGACCACCAGGCGCTGGTCGAGTGGCACGGGATCCCGTTCTTCCACGTGCCGGTCACGCCGGAGACCAAGCCCGCTGCGGAGGCCGAGCTGCTGCGGCTCATGGACGACTACGACGTGGAGCTCGTGGTGCTCGCCCGCTACATGCAGGTCCTCAGCGACGACCTGAGCCGGAAGCTGACGGGCCGCACCATCAACATCCACCACTCGTTCCTGCCCAGCTTCAAGGGCGCGAAGCCCTACCACCAGGCGTACGCGCGGGGCGTGAAGACCGTCGGCGCCACGGCGCACTACGTCAACAGCGAGCTGGACGAGGGGCCGATCATCTCCCAGCAGACCGTGGAGGTCGACCACACCTTCTCGCCGGAGGACCTGGTCGCCGCCGGCCGCGACACCGAGTGCAAGGCGCTGTCCAACGCCGTCAAGTGGCACTGCCAGGGGCGAGTCTTCCTGCACGAGAACCGGACGATCGTCCTGCGGTAGCCGGGCGCGGCGTCCCGCGCCCGGTCGTTGCCAGACGGGGCGGCCGGTGCCATCGTGGAGGTATCCGATCGGGGAGGGACGACGCCGTGGGCAACAACCACCACGAAGACGAGCGGTACAGGAAGTACTACGACGGGCCGCCGCACGGCGAGGTGCCGCAGGACCCCAAGCTGCGGGCCGCCCGGGAGTCGGGCCTGCCGGTCGACGACGATTCGGCCGCCGACGAGCCGGCCGCCGACGAGCCGACCACCAACGTGGACACCCGGCCCGCCGGAGCCTGAGCGCCGCGCCACCGCGGTTCGGGACTACGGCGCGGTTCGGGACTAGGGTTCCTGCGCCGCCGCGCGCGCCACGGCGTCCACGGAGCGGCGGACGTCCTCGGCGTCGGTGGTCCAGTTGCTCACCGAGATCCGCAGCACATCGCGGTCGTGCCAGCGCGAGCCGGACATCCACGCGGTGCCGTCCTCGATCAGCCGCCGCGTGACGCGCCGCGTGCGTTCGTCGCTGCCGAAGCTGGTGCAGACCTGCGTGAACACCACGTCGTTGAGCACCTCCGCGCCGGGGATCGCGGCCATGCCGCGGGCCAGGGCGGCGGCCGCGTCCGCGAGCCCCTCGACGAGGCCCACGGTCCCGGACCTGCCGAGCGAGCGCAGGGCGGCCCACACCGGGACGCCGCGGGCGCGCCGGGAGAGCTCGGGCACCTTCTCGTGGGGGTCGCCGGGGCCGTGGTCGTCGGCCATGAGGTAGCTGGTGTGCACCCCGAACGCGGCGCGCACCACGGCCGGCCGGGAGACGATCGCGATGCCGCAGTCGTAGGGGACGTTCAGGGTCTTGTGCGCGTCGGTCGCCCACGAGTCCGCCGTGTCCAGACCGTCCAGCCGCGCCGCCCAGCGCGGGCTGACCGCCGCCCAGAGCCCGAACGCGCCGTCCACGTGGACCCACGCGCCGCGCGCGTGCGCGGCGTCGACCGCCTCCCGCATCGGATCGAACGCGCCCGAGTGGATGTTCCCGGCCTGGAGGCAGACGATCGCCGGTCCCGGGTGCGTGTCCAGGGCCGTCGCCAGCGCGCCGGGCAGGATCCGTCCCTCGCCGTCCACCGGCACGGCCACCGGGGCGCCCAGCCCGAGGTACCGAAGCACCAGGTCGACGACGGCGTGGCGCTCCTCGCCGACGAAGACGCGGATCCGCGGGGCGCCGGCGAGCCCGTCGCGGTCCAGGTCCCAGCCGGCCCGGGTCAGGACGTCCTGCCGTCCGGCCGCCAACCCGACGAAGTTCGCCATCGTCGCCCCGGTGGTGAAACCGACGTCGGACCCGGCCGGGAGGCCGAGCAGGTCCAGCAGCCAGCCGCCGGCCGCCTCCTCCGCGGCGGCCGTGGCCGGGGTGGAGTAGCGTTGGCCGGCGTTCTGGTCCCACGCGCCGACCAGCCAGTCCGCGGCGAGCGCGGCCGGCAGCGTGCCGCCGATGACCCAGCCGAAGAACCTCCCCGACTGCATGGCCATCAGGCCGGGCGCGGCCAGCGCGGCGAGCTCGTCGACGACGGCGGCCGGGTCGGTGGGTTCCTCGGGCAACGCGGCCGCGAAGCGCGGGGCGAGCTCGTCCGCATCGGCCGAGGGCCCGACGGGACGTTCCGCGACCGAGGCGAGCCACGCGAAGGCGTGGGTCCGCGCCCGTTCCAGCGCGGGGGCGTAGGCGTCCAGCGGGGCAGACATGGCCCGATGCTACGCCCGCGCCCGGGGGACGGAAAGATGTCGGTAGGCTCGGACCGGTGATCTCCCGCAAATCCGTCGCGACGATGGAACGCCACCAGGTCGGACTGTATCTGGCGGCGATCCTCGCCGGCGCGGCGGCCGGGTGGCTGGCCCCCGCGGCGGCCGGCGCGCTGGAGCTGGCGATCGCCCCGGTGCTCGGGCTCCTGCTCTACGCGACCTTCCTCGGGGTCCCGTTCGCCGCCCTCGGCCGCGCCGCGCGGGACCTCCGCTTCCTGGCCACCCTCCTGGTGCTGAACTTCGCCGTCGTGCCCGTCGTGGTGTTCGGCCTGACCCGGTTCCTCGCCGGGGACCGGGCGCTGCTGGTGGGCGCGCTGCTGGTGCTGCTGACACCCTGTGTCGACTACGTGGTGGTGTTCACCGGCCTGGCGGGCGGGGCGGCCGACCGCCTGCTGGCCGCGTCGCCGATCCTCATGCTGGCCCAGATGCTCCTGCTGCCCGCGTACCTCTGGCTCTTCGCCGGGGCCGAGGTCGCCGCGGCCATCGACGCGGGGCCGTTCGTCGCGGCGCTGCTCGGGTTGATCGTGCTGCCGCTCGCGCTGGCCGCGCTGACCCAGATCCTCGCCCGGCGGGCGGTGCCCGGCGCGGGGGCCGTCGCGGCGACGCTGCAGGCGCTGATGGTTCCGCTGATGATGGCGACGCTGGCCGTCGTCGTCGGGTCCCAGATCGTCGGTGTCGGGCGCGGGTCGGCGTCGCTGCTCGCCGTTGTGCCGGTCTACGTGGCCTTCCTGCTCGTGATGGTGCCGCTGGGGCTGCTGGCGGCCCGGACGGCCCGGCTGGACGTCCCGTCCACGCGCGCGCTCGTGTTCAGCGGCGCCACGCGCAACTCCCTGGTCGTCCTGCCGCTGGCCCTGGCCCTGCCCGAACCCCTCGCGGCGGCGGCGCTCGCCGTCGTCACGCAGACCCTCGTCGAGCTGGTCGGGATGGTCGCGCTGGTGCGGATCGTGCCGCGGCTCGCGCCGGCCTGACCGCGGCCGGCCGCATCCGCGCGCGCCTTCCCTTGTCCGGGGCGTTCTGGGTATCGTCGCGCCCATGGATATCGTTCTGGTTCCCGGGTTCTGGTTGGATGCCTCCTCGTGGTCGGAGGTGACCCCGGCGCTCCTCGCGGCCGGGCACCGCGTTCACCCGCTCACGCTCCCCGGCAAGGAGGCGCCCGGCGCGCCGCGTGCCGGCATCGGGCTGCGCGACCACGTCGACGCGGTGACCGCCGTCGTCGACTCCCTCGGCGACGGCCCGGTGGTGCTGGTCGGGCACTCGGGCGGCGGGGCCATCATCCACGGCGTCGTCGACGCGCGCCCGGACCGCGTGGCCCGCGCCGTGTACGTGGACAGCGTCCCGCTGGGGGAGGGGGACGTGATCAACGCCGACCTGCCCGCGGCGGGCGACGAGGTGCCCTTCCCGGCGTGGGACGTGTTCGAGCCCGAGGACCTCGACGGCCTGGACGACGCGCTCCGGGACGCGTTCCGGGCGCGCGCCGTCCCGGAGCCGCGCGGCGTCGCCCAGGACCCGCAGCGCCTCGCCGACGAGCGGCGCTACGACGTGCCGGCGACCGTCATCACCTGCGAGTACCCGGCCGAGATGCTCCGGGGCTTCATGGACAAGGACCACCCGTACCCGGCCGAGCTCAAGCGCATCAGGGACTTCGAGATCGTCGACCTGCCCACCGGCCACTGGCCGCAGTTCACGCGGCCCGCGGACCTGGGTGCGGCGATCCTGGCCGCCGTCGAGAGGACGCGCAACTAGCCGTCGAGCTGCTTCGGCTCCTGCGCGGCCTTCAGCGCGGCGAGGCGGGCCTCCACCTCGGACATCTCGCCCAGGTCCTCCAGGGCCTCGAACTGGGAGTCCAGCGACGACGCCGCCAGCTCGGCCGCGCCGAGGGCGCGGGCCTCCTCGCGGCGGATCTTCTCCTCGAAGCGGCCGACCTCGCTGGCCGGATCCGTCAGGTCGATCGACTTCACGGAATCGAGCATCTGGTTCTGCGCCGACGCGTTGCGCGCGCGGGCCACCAGCTGGTCGCGCTGCGCCACGAGCTCGGCGCGCTTGCGCTTCATCGAGTCGAGCCCGGTCTTGAGCTTCTCGACGATTTGGTTCTGCGAGGCGATGGTGGCCTCCAACGCCCGGGCCTCGCCCTCCTCGCGGATCTGGTGCTGCAGCGCGACCTTGGCGAGGTTGTCGAACTTGGCGGCGTTCGCGGCGTCGCCCGCGGCCCGGAACTGGTCGCCCTTGGCGGACGCGGCGAGCGCCTTGCGGCCCCAGTCGGCGGCGTCCTGCAGGTCGGCCTTGTGGTCCGCCTCGAGCATGCGCAGGTTGCCGATGCTCTGCGCGACGGACTGCTCGGCCTCCGCGATGTTGTTGGTGAAGTCGCGGACCATCTGGTCCAGCATCTTCTGGGGGTCTTCGGCGGAGTCGATCGCGGAGTTCACGTTCGCCTTGCCGAGCTGAGCGATACGGCCGAAGATGGACAGCTTCTTGGACATGGTGCCTTCCGGGTGGTGGACGTTGCTGGTGGCGGCGGTCGGGCCGGTTATGGTGCATTCTTCCATGCCGCGGCGGAGTGGCGACACGGGCGTGGCGACACGGTGGACCCCGCGCGGCGGTCAGCCCTCCGGCGGCCGGATGACGCGCCGGCGGGTCGCCGCGGCGATGGCCGCGGTGCGGTTGTCCACGCCGAGCTTTCCGTAGATGTGCACCAGGTGGGTCTTCACCGTGGCCTCGGAGACGAAGAGCCGCTGGGCGATCCCGCGGTTGGACAGCCCCGTCGCCAGCAGGCCCAGCAGCTCGATCTCCCGCGGCGTGAGCGCGGGGGCGGGGTTGCCGATCCGCCGCAGCAGCAGCGCCGCGGCGCGCGGGGCCAGCGCCGTTTCCCCGGCCGCCGCGGCCAGCACGGCCCGGCGGATCTGCTCCGGGGGCGCGTCCTTGAGCATGTACCCGCTGGCCCCGGCCTCGACGGCGGCGAGGATGTCCGCGTCCGTGTCGTACGTGGTCAAGATGAGCACCGGCGGCGGGGATTCCAGCAACCTGATCCGCGCGGTCGCCGCGACGCCGTCCAGTCCCTCGCCCATCTGGAGGTCCATCAGCACGACGTCGACCGGGTCGCCGAGGGCGCGCAGGCGCTCCAGCTCGCGCAGCGCGGCCTCGCCGTCGGCGGCCTCGGCGGCGATGGCGATGCCGTCGAAGCCGGTGAGCATCGCCCGCAGGCCGGCGCGGACCACCGGGTGGTCGTCGACCAGGAGGACGCCGAGTCCGCGGTTCACGCCGCGTCCCCCGCGGCCCGGGGCAGCGGCAGGCGCAGCCCGACGACGGTTCCCTCGCCGGGCGCCGACTCCAGCGCCAGCACGCCGTCGAGGGCGCCCACCCGCTCGCGCAGGGCGCGCAGCCCGAACCCGCCGCCGTCGGCCCGCGGTGCGGCGCGCTCCGGCGCGCCGTCGGGGTCGAAGCCCGCGCCGTCGTCGTAGATGTCCAGGGTGACCTCGTCGCCGAGGAAGGCGAGGGTGACGACGGCGGTGCCCGCGTCCGCGTGCTCGGCCACGTTGGCGAGGCTCGCCTGGGCGGCCCGGAGCAGGGTAACGGCGTGCGGCGCGGGGAGGGTCGCCGGTGAGCCCTCGAGCTCGAACCGGCAGCGGAGGCGGGATCCGCGGGCGGCGGCATCCCGCGTCGTGGACTCGCAAAGCCGGCGCAGCGATTCCAGGAGCGAGGCCCGCTCCAGCAACGGCGAGGAGAGGCCCCGGACGAAGCCGCGCGCCTCGGCCAGGTTCTCCGACGCGGTCCGGCCGATCAGGGACACGCGCTCGCCGGCGGTTCCCGCGTCCCCGCCGGCCAGCGACGCCTCGGCGGCACGGGAGAGCAGCACGATGCTGGACAGCCCCTGCGCCAGCGTGTCGTGGATCTCGCGGGCGAGCCGGGCGCGCTCCGCCAGCACCCCGGCGTCGTGCTGGGTCCTGGCCAACTCGGCCCGGGTGCGGCGCAGCTCGTCGGCCGCGCTGCGCTGCAGCCGCGCCTCCCGGTAGAGGGCGCGGTAGACCAACCCGGTCACGACGGCGAATGCGGCGCCGAACACCGGCCCGAGCACCATCGCCAGCGGGGGGACCGCGAGGCCGCTGCCGGCCCATTGCGAGGCCACGACGGCCGCGGTCATCGCCGCGATCGCCGGGAGCGCGGCGCGGCGGGGGAGCAGGTGCAGATGCAGGAAGAACAGGGGGAAGGCCAGCCAGGAGAAGTCCGGGCTTCCGGCGAGCAGGACCGCCCAGAGCGCCGTGACGATCCCCAGCCACGGGACGCCGTAGCGGCGGGGGTCGAACGCCGAGCGGCCGGCGGCGAAGCGCTTTTCCGTGACCGTGCCCGCGACGTAGACCGCGGCCAGCAGGAGCGCGACGCCGGACCACAGGTAGCGGTGGGGGTCCCCGCCGTCCCCGAACGCGGTGTGCATGCGTGCGATCGCCACGCCGAGCAGGAGTGCGAAGCCCACGTGCAACGCCCCGCGCAGGAAACGCAGGATCACGTCCGGGGACGGTCGTGACGCGGCGTCTGGCATGGCACCAGCCTATGCCGCGGCGGCCGGCGGCGGATCAACCGATCGGTTGATCCCCGCCTCCATCCCGCGGCGGCCCCGGATCAACCGGATGGCCGATGCGGCCGGGGCCGGTCCGCGGAAGAGTCGGTGGGGCGGTCCTTCGGCCGCCGCCACCGACGCTTCCACTCCCCGAAAGAAGTTGACCCGTGTTCCTCGCACTCCGCGACATCCGCCACGCCAAGGGGCGGTTCGCCCTCATGGGCGTCGTCGTCGCCCTCATCACCCTGTTGCTCGTGATGCTCTCCGGGCTGACCGCCGGCCTCGCCGACCAGTCGACATCGGCGCTGCGCACCCTGGGTTCCGGTTCCGGTTCCGGCTCCGGCTCCGCCGCGACCGCGCCCCGGCTCGTCGACCGCGTGGTCTTCGGAGCGGCCGGCACCGGCGAGCCGACGGCGTCCTTCACCGAAAGCCAGATCGACGCCGGCCAGCTGGAGGCCTGGGCCCGGCGCCCCGGCGTCGAACGGGCCGAGCCCCTCGGCATCAGCCAGACCAGGATCCAGGCCGGGGGCGGGGGCACCGCGAACGTCGCGGTCTTCGGCGTCGAACGGGACGGCGGGCTCGCGCCGCTTCCCGTGGACGACGGCACGGTGGTCCTCGGGGCGGGCATCGCCGAAGCCCTGTCGCTGGAACCCGGGGACCGCGTCGACCTTGGCGGCATCGAGCTGAGCGTCGCCGGCGTCGTGCAGGACCGGTGGTACTCGCACACGAGCGTCGCCTGGACCACGCTGCCGACCTGGTCCGAGGTGTCCCGCCTCTCCGACCCGCGGCAGCTCGCCACGGTCGCCGCCGTGACCTACCGCGAGGGTGCGGAGGTCGACGCGGCCGCCGCCGACGCGGCCGCCGGCACCGTGAGCGCCACGCGGACCGGCTCGTTCCGGGCGCTGGGCTCGTTCACGAGCGAAAACGGCTCGCTCAGGCTCATGCAGGCGTTCCTCTACGGCATCTCGGCGCTGGTCATCGTGGCCTTCCTGACGGTCTGGACCGTCCAGCGGACCCGCGACGTCGCCGTGCTCAAGGCGATGGGTGCCTCCGGCGGCTACGTCCTGCGCGACGCGCTGACCCAGGCCGCGATCGTCCTGCTGGCCGGCGCGGGGGCCGGCGGTGCGCTCGGCGTGCTCGGCGGGTACCTCGCCGCGCAGGCGGCCCCGTTCCTGGTCGGACCGGCGACGACCCTGCTGCCCGTCGGCGGGATCGTGGTCCTCGGGCTGGCCGGCGCGGCCCTCGCCGTCGTGCGCGTCACGAGGGTCGACCCGCTGATCGCCCTCGGTGGCAACTAGCCTCCGCCCTGCCCACCCGGTTCGCACGCCACCCGTAGTCCGCGCCCTACCCACGATCCGCCCCACCCGCGAAAGGCCTCTCCCATGTCGTACCCGATCCACCCCTCGCCAACGCAGATGCCCGTGTCCCCGGCGTTCACCGCCAGCGCCTCCCTGCCCGCACCCCTGCACTTGCGGGGCGTCACCCTGGAGTACCCCGACGGCGACGGCATCCTCAAGGCGCTCGACGACGTCGTTCTGGCCGTGAAGCCGGGCCAGATGGTGTCGCTCGTGGGACCATCCGGGTCGGGCAAGTCCAGCCTGTTGGCCGTCGCCGCGACCCTGGTCCGACCCACCAGCGGCCGCGTGTCCATCGACGGCACCGACGCCGGCGGGCTCGACGAGGTCGAGCGCGCGGCACTCCGGCGGGAGAAGGTCGGCATCGTCTTCCAGCAGCCGAATCTGCTGGCGTCGCTGACGGCCGCCGAGCAGCTGGTGATCGGGGACCACCTGCGCGGGAAACCCCTGCGTGCGGCCCGGTCGAAGGCCGCGGAGCTCCTGGAACTCGTGGGATTGGCGTCGGCCGCGCGCAAACGCCCGCACCAACTTTCGGGCGGACAGCGTCAGCGCGTGAACATCGCACGGGCACTCATGGGCGACCCGCGGGTCCTGCTGGTCGACGAGCCGACGGCGGCGCTGGACCACGAGCGCAGCGCCTCGATCGTTCGCCTGCTGCGGCAGGTGACCGACGAGTTTCGGGTGGCGACGGTGATGGTCACGCACGACACGGCGTTCGTGCCGCTCACCGACGCGGTGGCCACGATGCGCGACGGGAGGCTCGCGGCTCCGACGCCCTGCTGAGGCCGCAACCGGACCATCGTCGCCGTCGCCGTCGCCGCAGGGCCCTCGACCCGGACCCTCTCGGCGCGCCCAGCGGCACCTCCGGACCCTCGGGTCGGTCGGTCGCAAGGTGCGGCCTCACCGCCGAGGCGTTGGGGTGAGGCGCTTGACGAATTCCGCCGCTCCTTCACCGGCGAACTCGTTCTGGTCGACGGGGCGACCCGAGACGGCAAGCAGCAACGACAGGGTTGTACCCCGCACCTCGGCGCCGGTGCCCGCATCGACGTCGGAGTCGGTCGCCACGAGCCTGAGGGCTGCGGCGCGCTGCTGGCCGCCTCCCATGGAGACGCTCGTCTTCAGTTGATGCTGCAGCGCCGTGGCCACGTGCTCGATCGGGTAGTTGCGCGTGATGCCGAGAGGGCGTCGGATGTCCTCGCCATGAACGATCGCTTCCACCAACCGGGTTGCCGGCGCCGCGGGTGGCGTCTTCGTTTCAGTGAGTACCCGACGAAACTCGGCCAGGGTAGCGGCCGGTGTCGCCGCACGCTCACGAGCCACCCCTGCCGCATTGTCCCGGTCGAAGTCGAACCGCGCGGCCGCCAGCCGGCGCATGAAGCCCCAGCGAGTGGTCTTCGCGGAATCCACGAGATGCGCCACGACGTCATGCACGTCCCAGTCGGGACACAGGGAGGGCGTCGCCCATTGTTCCGGCCGCGCCGTCGCGAGGTCTTCGATCAAGGCTCGGCGTTCTTCGTGCACGGCAGGCCACGCCACGGCCCCATCACGGGAAGACATGCAGCTACTAAAACATGGGATGCCGACACGTAGCTACAGCCTTCGTCCGACTCGTGCCGTCGCTCGGGCCGCTATGTGTTCCCGCCACGGTGCCCGCGCCACCGCCCGGTTCTTGTTCCCGCCACGGTCCCGCGCCGCGGGGTGTCCCAAACTGTCGGTACCG
>NZ_JBHDLJ010000022.1:0-17298 GCF_041877255.1 Arthrobacter halodurans | reverse complement strand
CCGCGGCCGGGCCGCGGTGCCGTGGGCGCCCGTGGGCTCGTTCCACCCCAGTGTGCCCCGGGACACACCGCGCGGGCTTGGCTTTCCCGGCGGGGGGCCTTGTCCGTGAGCGCGCGCTTGCGCCGCCGCCGGCGGACGGGACGCTAGGGGCTCCGTGGAACCCCCTGCGCGGCCGCCGCGGCGGTCCGCGTGGCGGGCGTGCTGTCGGCCAGCCGCCGGTACTGCGTGGGCGAGGACCCGAACGCGGCCCGGAAGACGCGGCTGAAGTGGGCCGCGTCGGGCAACCCCCAGCGGGCGCCAATCGCCCCGACCGGCACCCGGGCATGCAACGGGTCGGCCAGATCCCGGCGGCAGCGCTCCAGCCGCCGCTCCCGGATCCAGCCGGCCACGGTGTGCCCGGCGTCGGCGAACAGCTGGTGCAGGGTGCGCGTCGAGATGAAGTGCGCGGCGGCGATCCCCCGCGGCCCGAGCCCGGGATCAGCCAGGTTCGCGTCGATGTGGTGCTGGATGCGGTGGAGGAGCCGCGCGTGGTCGTCGGGCTTCCGGTCCGGGCGCGCATAGACCTCGTCCGCCAGCAGGGTGGCGAGCAGGTCGACGACGTTCCGGGCCAGGCGATAGCCCGTGGGGCCCTCGAGCGAGGGCAGCATCTGCCCGATCTGTGCGACGAACGGCGCGACGGCCTCGCCGAGGCGCTGGCCGCGGCCCATGCGGACCGCGGTGAGTTCGGCGACGTCGTCCGGCGCGAGCCCCAGCAGGTGCTGCGGGAACATCAGCACGAGCGTGCGGAAGTCCTCCCCGAAGGCGAGGGTGTAGGGGCGCTGCGTGTCGTAGATCGCGAGGTCGCCGGGGCGCAGCGTCGTTTCCCGCCCGTCCTGCAACAGCAGGCCGCTCCCTTCCAGCTGCAGGTTCAGCTTGTAGTAGCCCTCCGAACCGGCGGCAATCAGTCCGGGGGTGCGCTCCACGGTGTGGGCCGTCGCCTCGACGTGCATCATGCCGACGTCGTTCAGGCGGCGCCCGCCCACGCGCCCGGCGAACGGGCCGGGCCGGACCGGCACGGCCTCCAGGGGCACGAACGACTGCGAGATCAGCCGACGCCAGGCGCCGAAGGAATCCGCGTGGTCGATCCGGTACATCGTTGTCCTCTCCGGGGCGCGGTGTGATGCGGGCCACGTTCAGGCAAATCTACCCGAAGCCGCGGCGACGGCAAGGGCCGGGCGCCCCCGGCCCGGCACCCGTCCCCTGCCGACTGTTGCGGAAGGGTATCGATTGACCCTCCCCATCTAGCCAAACAAATGGACTATTCGGGATGATGGTTGCCCGCAGTACTGATATTTGGGGAAAGGTGTGTGTTGGAGATGGGACTCGGAACACCGAGCATGAGCGGGGCCTACGCGGACCGCGCAGGGACATCGCGGTTCACGGTGCACGCGGACAACGGCGACGCGGTCGGCGATGTGCGCAGGTGCGACGACGGGCGGTACGAGGCGATCGGCAGCGGCGGACGCTTCGCCGGCGTCCACCGGACGTTGTCCGAGGCGATCCAGGCGCTGACCGACCCGTAGCCCCGGATACCGCGGGAGGCACCGCGGCGTCCGTTCGGCCTAAGCTTCTCGCATGACCACGACTCCCGCACCGGACCCGGAGGGGCCCGTCCACCTCGACGTGGACGCCCTGCTCTTCGACCTCGACGGCACGCTGATCGACTCCACCGAACCCACCGAGCGCGCGTGGAACCGCTGGGGCCGCGAGATGGGCCTGGCGGACTTCCGGTACACCGCGCACGGCATCCCCGCCCGCAGCATCGTCGCCGACCACATCGAACCCGAACGCCGCGACGAGGCCCTGCGCCGCATCAACGAGCTCGAGGCCGCCGACACCGGCGGCATCCACCGCACGCCCGGCGCGGAGCGCGTGCTGGCGTCGCTGCCGGCGGGGCGCTGGACGATCGTCACCTCCTGCACCGCCGACCTCGCCGCGGCCCGCATGGCCTCAGCGGGCGTCGAGGCCCCGCCGCTCATGGTGACGGCGGAGCAGGTCGACGCCGGCAAGCCGGACCCGGAGGGCTACCTGCTCGGCGCGCGGCGCATCGGCGCGGACATCCGGCGCTGCCTGGTGATCGAGGACGCGCCCGCGGGCGTGGAGGCCGGACGGGCCAGCGGCGCCGTGACGCTGGCGGTGTCCGGCACCTTCGGGGCTGACGCATTGCCGGCGACGCACGTCGTCGACTCGCTGGAGCGCGTGGAGGTGTCCGAACTGCCCTCGGGCCGGCTCCGCGTCACGCTGCTCCCCGACCGGCGCGGCGCTTCGGCCCGGCGCGGCACCTCCGGCTAGGACCGCACGTCCAGCTCCGCCCGCACCTTCGCCAGCAGGTCCGCCCGCGCCCGGCGGGCGGCCAGCGCCTCGTCCATGCTCACCGCCAGGAAGCGGGTCCTCGTCCCGGGGGCCGCGCGGGCCAGCCGGTCCATGTCCGCGGAGATGACCGTGCCCACCATCGCGTATCCCCCTCCGGAGACGGCGTCGCGGTGCAGGATGATCGGCTGGGTGCCCCCGGGGATCTGGATGGAGCCGACGGCGTACCCGGCGTCCACGATGTTGGACGGATCGGACCCGGCGCCGAAGGGCTGGACGCGCTCCTTCCATGTCACGCCGGGACCGTCGTAGCGCAGTCCCATCCGGTCCGCGACCGGCGTCAGCGTCCACTCGGACTCCAGCAGGTTGGCCCGGCCCTCGTCCGTCAGGCGGTGGTCGTAGAGGCCCAGGACGATCCGGATGTCCTGGTCCAACTCGTAGGCCGGGCGGAACTTCTCGGGGACGGACTCCGCGGCCGGCGGCTCGCCGGAGGGCGCCCCCACGGGCAGCACGTCCCCGGCCGCCAGCTTCCGGCCCTCGTGTCCGCCGACCCCGCCCAGCACATAGGTGGAGCGGCTGCCGAGCACCACCGGGACGTCGATCCCGCCGGCGACGGCCACATAGAAGCGCGTCCCGCCCTGGATGACCCCGAAGCCCACCTCGTCGCCCGCGGACAGGGCCACCCGCGTCCAGGTCGGCCGGGACTCGCCGTTGACCTTGAGGTCCACCGGCGCGCCGGTCACCGCGACGACGGCGTCCGCGTCCGTCGTGAACGTCGGGCCCATGTAGGTGCACTCCAGCACGGCCGCGTCGGCGCCGTTGCCGACCAGCACGTTCCCGAGCTCCGCGGAGTACTGGTCCATCGAGCCGCACTGCGGCAGCCCCACGTTGTAGTGCCCGGTGCGGCCCCGGTCCTGGACCGTCGTCGACAGGCCGGGACTCTTGATCTCAAACGCCATCGAGCTGCTCCATGATCTGTCGGTTGTACTCCCTGGGGTCGGCGAGCGCCTTCTCCAGCTCGAACGTGACGGGGGCCTGGCGGTAGCGGAACGTGCCGGCCTCGACCTCGTCCTGGATGCGCCGGTACTCCTCCTCGTCAACGGGGCGGAACCTGACCAGGTCGCCCGGCCGGAAGAACACCATGAAGTCCCCGAAGTCCTCCAGGGCCTGGCTCGGGTCGAAGATCGGAGCCGCGGCGACGCCGAACATCTGGTAGCCGCCGGCCCCGCGGACCGAGTAGATGCAGCCGAAGCAGCCGCCGTGCCCCACGGTGAGCTTCGGGGTGTCGGTGCGCGGGCTGAGGTACTTGGGCACCTCCAGCTGGTCCTCCTGCGGCACCAGCTGGAACAGGAACGGCAGCCCGGCCACGAAACCGACCATCGACACCAGCCACGGCTGCTCGTGGTGGCGCCGGATGAACTCGGCGGCGTCCGCGAGGCCGTTGACCTTCGCGGCGTAGTCCAGGTCCGTCCCGGACGGGTCCTGGTGGTAGCCCTCGCGGAAGCGTGCCCCCACCTCGGCGGTGAACGGGTCGTCGTACCAGACGGGGACCTCGACGATCCGCGTCCGGATCGCCGGGTGCCGCCGGCCCCGCAGGTCCGCCTCGATGGCCCGCACGGCGGTCTCGAGCTCGGCCCCGGGCAGGACGTCCGGGTCGAAGCGGATCAGCAGCGAGGCGTTGGCCGGGCAGACGTCGACGACGCCGTCCAGCCCCTGGTCCGCGAGGACCGTCGCCATCGACATCACCTTGAAGTAGGCCTGCAGGCTCATGGCCTCGGCGATCTCCACGAACAGGAACTCGTCGCCGCCCCACGTGTAGCGAGCGGGCCCCAGCTCCGCCGTCGCCTCGCTCGCGCGCCTCACAATGCCTCCAGGATGCCGTCGGTGGTCTCGATGAACTTCGAGTGGTGTTCGACCGCGGCGAACTCGGGCCGCGACAGGAGCAGCTTGTGGAACGGCATCGTGGTCGCGATCCCCTCCACGTGCGTGTGCTCCAGCGCGGCCAGCAGCCGCGCGATCGCCTCCTCGCGCGTGTCCGCGTGGACGATCAGCTTCGCGAGCATCGAGTCGTAGAACGGCGCGACGACGGAGCCCTCGACCACGCCGGTGTCCACGCGGATCCCCTCGCCGGTCGGCCACGCCAGGCGGGTGATCGTGCCGGGGCTCGGGAAGAAGTTCTTGTGCGGGTCCTCGGCGTTCAGCCGCAGCTCGATGGCGTGCCCGGAGAAGACGACGTCGTCCTGGCTCAGCGAGAGCCCCTCCCCCGCGGCGATGCGCAGCTGCTCGCGCACGATGTCCACGCCCGTGATCTCCTCGGTGATCGGGTGCTCCACCTGCAGGCGGGTGTTCATCTCGATGAACGCGGCCTCCTCGCGCACCGGGTCGTAGAGGAACTCGACGGTCCCGGCGCCCCGGTAGCCGCACCTCCGCGCGAGCTCCACGGAGGACTCGCGGATGACGTCCCGCACGTGGTGCGGCAGGTCTGGGGCGGGCGCCTCCTCCAGGACCTTCTGCGAGCGCCGCTGCATGGAGCAGTCGCGGTCCCCGAGGTGGATGTACCGCTCGCCGTCGCCGAGGATCTGGACCTCGACGTGCCGTGCGAGCTCGACGAACCGCTCCAGGTAGACGGCGCCGTCGCCGAAGACGGAGGCGGCCTCGCCGCGGGCCGTCTCGATGCTCGCGAGCAGCTCAGACTCGTGGTTGACGAAGCGGATGCCGCGCCCGCCGCCGCCCGCGGACGCCTTGACCACCAGCGGGAATCCGATGTCCCAGGCCAGCGCGAGGGCGTCGTCGTCGGGCTCGAGCGGGCCGTCGGTGCCGCGCAGGATCGGCACCCCGGCGTCCTGGGCGGCCGCGCGCGCCCGGGACTTGTTGCCCATGAGCTCGATCGCCGACGGGTCCGGCCCCACCCAGGTCAGGCCGGCGTCCACGACCTTGCGTGCGAACGCGGCGTTCTCGGACAGGAAACCGTAGCCGGGGTGGACGGCGTCGCAGCCCGAGTCCAGCGCGGCCCGCAGGACGGCGTCGTGGTTGAGGTAGCTGGCTGTGGCCGGCGCCGGGCCGACGAGGACGGATTCGTCCGCGGCGCCGGCCGCCATCGAGTCCCGGTCCGGCTCGCTGACGACGACGACGGTCTCCAGCCCCATGTCCCGGGCGGTCCGGATGATGCGCACCGCGATCTCGCCGCGGTTGGCGATTAGGAGCTTGCGCATGCGCCCGCGCCTACCCTTCCGCGATGACGAGGATGACGTCGCCGGGGTTGACGGTCCCGGCGTCGTCCACGGTGAAGCTCTCGACGACGCCGGCCACGTCGGTCTGGACCTCGGTGAACTGCTTCATGATCTCGACGATCCCGACGGTCTGGCCGGCCTCGACGCGGTCACCGACCTCGATGAACGGATCCTTGCCCGGGCCCGGGCGGCGGTAGAACACTCCGGGGAGCGGGGAGACAACATCGGCCATGGGGTGCCTTCTCTCGTGGGGTCGTGCGGGATGGGAACGTGGTGCTCAGGTGCCGGCGCCGGGCTCTCCGGCGCCCGCCCGCGTGATCTCGTCGCGCACCGCGCGCGCGACGTCGGGCGAGTTCGGGGCGTCCGAGTGGACGCAGATGCTGGCGAACGCGATCTCGAGCTCGGTGCCGTCGACCGCCAGGACGCTCTGCCCGCCGAGGGCGCGGCGGACGCGGTCGCCGGCCGCCGCGGGATCGGTGGTCTCCGGACGGCGCTGGATGATCAGCCCGCCGTCGGCCGCGTAGTTCAGGTCGACGTAGAGCTCGGGCACGAAGTCCACGCCCTCGCGTGCGCAGACGGACTCGTGCGCGGTCCCCGCGAGCCCGAAGAACGGGACGCCGTACTGCTGCGCGACGCCGGCGGCGGCCTCCATGAGCGCCTCGTCGCCGGCCAGCATGCCGTAGAGCGAGCCGTGCGGCTTGATGTGGTTCAGGGGCAGCCCGTGCTTGCCGAGGAACGCGCTGAGGGCGCCCGTCTGGTAGAGGATGATCGATTCGACCTCCCCGGGCGTCAGGGCCATGCGGCGGCGGCCGAACCCGACGACGTCGGGCAGCCCGGGGTGGGCCCCCACCGCGACGCCGTGCTCCCCGGCGAGGCGGACGGTCTCGTCCATGACGTCGGGGTCGCCGGCGTGGTAGCCGCAGGCCACGTTCGCGACGTCGATGAGCTCCATCAGGGCGGTGTCGTTGCCGAAGCGGTGCAGGCCGATGCCCTCGCCCAGGTCGGAGTTGATGGTGACGCGCGGGCGTGCCGGGGCGCCGGCGTCGTGCGGGGGCGTGTTGTGCGGGGGCGTGGAGGGGTGGGGAGCCATGGGCCCACGTTATACAGCCCTGCCCGCCGCTGTAATTGTGCAATATGCTGAAGTTCACCGGCGAAACCATGAACATTGCCAGATCGGGGGCCCGCCATGCACGTCCGCGACCTGCTGCTAACGGACGGGCTGGACCTGCGCCCGCGCGTGGCCGGCGGCCCGGGGCGCCTGGACCGGACCGTGTCCTGGTGCGCCCCGACGGAGCTCATGGACCCGACCCCGTTCCTCAGCGGCAACGCGCTGGTGCTGACCCACGGCATGGGGCTGAACTTCAGGGACCCGCGGACGTGGGACGCCTACGTGGAGCGGCTCGGCGACGTCCCCGTCTCCGCGCTCGTCGTGGGTCTCGGCGTCGCCCACGAGGCCACGCCGCCGGGCCTCGTCGACGCCTGCGACGCCCACGGGCTGCCCCTGCTGGAGCTCCCCGGGCACGTCCCGCTGCTCCAGGTGATCCGCCACGTCTGGCAGACGCTCGGCGCCGAGCGCCACGCCGAGATGCGCGCGGGGTGGGAGCTCGCCGACGAGTGCACCCGGCTGGCCGCCGGCGGGGCGTCCCTGGGGACGGTGGTCGAGCGCATCAGCCGCGTGGTCGACGCGCGGCTGACGGTCGTCGACAGCGCGGGCTACCAGCTGGTCGCGGCCGGGACCGTGCGCAAGCGCTCCGCCCGGACCACGCTGAACCTGCCCACCGGGGACGCCCACAGGTTCCGGCTCCTGATCGAGGGGATGGACGCCAACGTCGTCGTCCATCCCCTGCTGGGGCCCGTGGCCGCGGTGCTGGCCATGCAGCTGGCCGGGACCCTCGGGTCCAACTCCCCGATGCACTCGCGGGAGGCCGCCCGCTTCATCGAGGCGCTCTACGAGCGCCGCGGCACGACGCGGGCCCAGCTGCGCGCCCTGGCCGAGGACGCCGGCTTCGACGCGGCGACCGGGTGGGGGGCGGTGGTCATCGCGGCCCCCGGGGACATGGACGCGGCGCAGCTGCGCGCGATCTCCTGGCGCGTCCGCGTCGAGCTTGGCGAGAACTTCGGCACCGCCCGCTTCATGGAGGGGCGGGGCCGGACCACGGTCGTCGTGGAGCGGCCCACCGGGGCGCGCCCACTCACGGACCTGGTCCGGGAGCTGTTCCGGGAGGCCCCGGAGTTCGGCGTGGACGTCCTGACGGCCGGGGACATGGACGAGCTGTCGCTGGCGCTGCGGCTGGTGGGCCGGACCGCGGAGCCGGGCGTGCGCGACACCGCGCGCGTGGACCTCGCCGCGATCGTGGACGGCCTGCCGAGCACCGGGCTGGCCGCCATGGCCCACCGCCTGCTGGAGCCGCTGCAGCGCGAGCCCTCGGGGACGCTCATCCGCACGCTCGACGCGTTCCTGCGGCACAGCGGCAACACCCGCGCCGTCTGCGACGAGCTCTTCATCCACCGGAACACGCTGGCCTACCGGGTGCGCCGGATCGAGGAGCTGCTGGACCACGACCTGGCGGACGGCTCCTTCCGGGCCACCTGCCTGCTGGCGCTGAGCGTCGCGGGACTCTCGCGGCGCGCGTAGCCGCGGCGGCCTTCTCGGACGGTCTAGGAACGCGGCCCGGGCGCCGGCTCGGAACGCGGCCCCGCGCCGGCGTCGGGCCCGGACGCCCCGGTGTCGAAGGCGACGGCCCGCACGGGCGCGCCGTCCACGGCGCCGAGCCGCAGCGGGAAGAAGCCCAGGTGCGCCCGCGCCGGAAGCGCCGCGGCGCCGGTCAGGTTCTCGACAATCAGCCCGTCGGCCCCGAGGACCGCCTCGTGCACGGGCAACCGGAACGCGCCCTCCTGCAGGGTCGGGTCCGGGTTCAGGGTGTCGACGGCCAGGACGCGCATCCCGCGCCGCACCAGCTCGGCGGCCAGCCCGGCGTCGAGGTACGGGTGGCGCAGGTACTCGTCGGCGCCGAAGTGCCGGTCCCAGCCGGTGGCGACCACGACGATCGCCGGCACGCGCTCCGGGACCTGCCCCTCCACCTCCCCGGCGCCGATGCGCTCCCCCGCGGCGAGCCCGGGGACGTGCAGCACCAGCGCGGGACCGACCAGCTCGTCCAGCCCCACGCGGTCCATGGTCCGGCCGCCGGGCACCGTGTGCGCGGGGGCGTCGACGTGGGTGCCCGTGTGCGAGCCGAGGGCGAGGTGGGAGACCGCGACGACGTCGCGCTCGATCTCCAGCGCCGGGGAAACCGAGACCTCGGGGTCCCCGGGGAAGACCGGCATGCCGGTCTCGATGCGGTGGCTCAGGTCAGCGAGCGGCCGCATGCCCCTCCTCGGCGAGGTGGCGGTGCGGGGCCCCGGCGCCGGACCCGCGGCGGTTCCAGGACAGCGCCAGGTAGAGCAGGAAGCTCACGGCGAACGCCGGCATGGTGGCCCCGAGCGGGCTGGGGACCACGTAGGTGAGCAGGTAGGACACCGCGGCGCCGGCGATCCACACGCCGACGGCCACCCAGTTGACCCCGGCGGTGTACCAGTAGGCCCCGCCGTCGCCGCGCAGGATGTCGCGGGTGTAGCTGCCGCGCTTGAGCAGGTAGTAGTCGACGATCATGATGGCGAAGACGGGCACGAAGAACGCGCCGATGAGCACCAGGAAGTCGGTGAACTGGTTCAGCAGGGCCAGCCAGGTGGAGCCGACGATCGACACCGCGCCGACGACCAGCGCGGTGCCGAGGAACGGCAGCTTGCGCCGGGACTGGGCGTTGACGATCGAGGTGACCATGCCGTAGACCACCATGGTGTTCGTTGCCATGACGGACAGGAAGATCACGACGGCCAGCGGGGCGCCGAACGCGGCGACGATGACCGTGGGGTCGAACGGGACGGCCTCGCCGCCGGAGAGGATCACGTAGCCGATCGCCGTCGCCCCGAGCGCCATCGCCAGCACGGTGGAGAGCGTGTAGCCGACGCCGGAACCGAGCATCCCGGCGCGGCCGTGCCGGGCGAGCCGGTTGAAGTCCGCGGAAAGCACGGTCCAGGAGATGGCGGTCGCGATCACGATGTCCAGGACGATGAACGGGGTGTAGCCCAGCGACTCGTCGACCGGGATGGCGGCGAACTCCGCCGGGGCGTACGTGCCGAACGCGACCGCGAAGACGTACGCCATGATGGCCAGGATCAGCGCGGCCAGCCACGGCTCGACGCGCGCGATGCCCTCGTGGCCGAACACGGCCAGGCAGACCACGAGCGTCTGGCACAGGACGGAGAAGAGGATCGGGTTGGAGTAGCCGGTGGCGGACTCCACGAGGTAGTTGACGGTCACGCCTGCGAGCATGGCCTGGACCCAGCTCCAGCCCATGAGCACGACGACGTTCGCCGCGACCGGGAGCAGGCTGCCCCGGGTGCCGAACGCCCCGCGCGTGATGGCCATGGTCGGCAGGCCGGTGCGCGTGCCGATGTTGCCGATGAGCACCAGGACGACGGCGCCGATCAGCGTCCCGGCCACGATCAGTCCCAGCGCCGCCCCGAAGCTGACGCCCGGGACGAAGAATGTCCCGGTCAGCAACGTGGTGACCACGAGGTTGGCGGCGAGCCAGATCATGCCGATCCGGCGGGTGCCCAGGCGCCCCTTGATGGGACCGAAGCTCTCGGCGTTGGCCTCGAGGTGCTGCTCGAATCTGCGGTACGCGTTCACGGCGTGGCCTTTCCGTTGTCGGAGCCGTCGGGCACCGGCGAGAGGTGTTCGTGGACCGCGGTCAGGGAACCGTCGGCCGCGCGGCGGAAGACGATGGTCTCCCGCTCGGCGTAGGAGTCCGTGGTGCGGGAGCCGGCGTCGGCGCCGGCCTCGATGCTGGTGGCGACATCGTGGCAGAAGACCGCGCCGCCGGGGAATACCTGGACCCGCGGGTTGCTGGAGACGCACCGCGTGACGCGCCAGCCGTCGGCGATCCAGTCGGCCCAGAGGGCCTCGTAGGCGGCCCGGTCCTCGAGCCGCGCGGGCTCGGTGTGGAAGACGAAGGACGCGTCCGGGGCGAACCCGGCGAAGTACCGCTCCGTGTCCGTCGCGGCGAACGCCTCGACGATCCTCGCGGCGGCGTCCAGGACGTCCCGCTCGGTGGGGGTGGTGGTGGGCATGGGGGAATCTCCGTGTGCTGGGCGTCCGGGGGGAGCGGCCGCTGTGAAGTAGCTCATATATGCAACAGATGTTTACCCTAGGTGACCTTTCGGGGAGCGTCAAGGATCCCGGGATGCCCGACCGTAGAGTGGGTTCCATGCCCACGCGGAACGAGCACGTGACCATCGACGTCCCCGACGCCGGGGAGGCCCGGGTGTCCGGGAGCTACACCCGCCCCCCGGGCGCCTCGGCGACCGTCGTCGTCGCGCACGGCGCCGGGGCCGGGATGGACCACCCGTTCCTCGTCGGGTTCACGGACGCGCTGAACGACGCCGGCGTCGCGACCCTGCGCTTCAACTTCCCCTACAGCGAGGCGGGCCGGAAGTTCCCGGACCGCGCGCCGGTGGCGGTCTCCACGTGGCGCGCGGCGATGGCGCTGGCCGCCGCCCGCGCCGGGGGCGGGCCGGTGTGGGCGGCCGGCAAGTCCTTCGGCGGCCGCATGGCGTCGATGGCCGTGGCCGAGGGCATGCCCGCCGCCGGACTGGTGTTCCTGGGGTACCCGCTCCACGCCCCCGGGAAGCCGGAGAAGCCGCGCGACGCGCACCTGTACGGGCTGACGCCGCCCCTGCTGTTCCTCCAGGGCACGCGGGACCCCTTCGCCCTGCCGGGCGAGCTGGAGCCCGTCGCCGAACGCATCGGACCCCACGCGCGCATCGAGTGGACCGAGGGAGGCGACCACTCCTTCCACGTCGCCCGCTCCGGGCGCGGCCCGCGCGAGAACGGCGCGTCCCTGGCCGGGCCGGTGCTGCGGTTCCTGGCGGATCACGCGCCGGGCGGCAAGGCCCCGGGCGCGGATTTGCCGGAGCGGAGCGCGTAGGCGCCGGAACGCCGCGGCCCGGGTCCCGTGCGGGACCCGGGCCGCGGCGTTCCCCGCCGGGCGTCAGCGGTCGCTGCCGACCCAGGCGAGCACGGATGCGACGGCGGCCGCGACGGCGGTGGACAGCGTGGGCTCGGGGATCGGCCCGAAGTACGGGGAGTGGTTCACCGGCGGCTTGCCCTGCGCGAGGTCGAACCCGCCGAACATCCAGTAGACGGTGGGAACGCCGATCGCCGAACCCAGGTGCCCGAAGTCCTCGGAACCCATCAGCGGCGGCGCGTCGTTGACGTTGTCCTCCCCGAGGGCGCCCCGCAGGGCGCCGATGACGCGCGCCGTCGAGGCCGGGTCGTTGACGTTGGCCGGGAAATCGTAGAGCTTCTCGATCGCCGGCGCCGGCGCTCCGGAGGCCGCGGCCTCGGCGTTGACGATGCGTTCGATGGCGGACAGGACGTGGGCGCGCACGTCCTCGGTCAGGCTGCGCACGTTGATCGTGAACTCGGCCCGGTCCGGGATGATGTTCTCCTTCAGGCCCGCGTGGAAGGTGCCCACCGTCAGCACGGCCGGGGACGTGGGCGCCAGCTCGCGCGAGACGATCGTCTGCAGCCGCGTCACCATGTGCGAGGCCAGCACGATCGGGTCGATCGAGTCCTGCGGCTGCGACCCGTGCGACTGCCGGCCGCCGACCACAATGCGCAGGGAGTCCGCCATCGCCATGGCGGTGCCGGTGGAGATGTTGATGGTGCCCGCCTGCAGCGGCATGACGTGCTGGCCCAGCACCACCTCCGGACGCGGCGCGCGGTCCCAGAGTCCGTCGTCGACCATGGCCCGCGCCCCCGCGGCGGTCTCCTCCCCGGGCTGGAAGAGCAGGACGATCGTCCCCGACCAGGCGTCGGCCGAACGGGCCAGGACACGGGCCGCCGTCAGCAGCGCGGTGACGTGGGTGTCGTGGCCGCAGCCGTGCATCACGGGCACGGTCGTCCCGTCCTCCAGCGTCCCGGTGGCCGTGGACGCGTACTCGAGCCCGGTGTCCTCGGCGATCGGCAGGGCGTCGGTGTCGGCCCGGAACGCGACGACCGGCCCCTCGCCGTTGCGCAGGATTCCGACGACGCCGGTGCCGCCGCAGCGGAAGTTCTCCACGCCCAGCGCGTCGAGTTCCCCGGCGATGAAGTCCGCCGTCCGGTGCTCCTGCATGCTCAGTTCCGGGTGGGTGTGCAGGTGGCGGTACAGCTCGTGCATCCGGTCCAGCTCGGCGGGGGTCGGCGCGACGTCCGTGGCGGTGGTGTTCAGCATGCGGTGTTCTCCTCTGTGCGGGGCTTCGGTTCGGGGACGGTGGCGGGGGGCCGGCGTGTCAGCGGCCGGTTCGGGTGGCGGTCTCCTCGGCCAGCGGGCCCTCCCCGTCCTCGTCTTGCGCGGTGTGCGTGGCCTTGCGGTTCCGGGCGAACCAGGAGATCAACACGGTAGCGAGGACCACGATGGCCGTCCCGAACGGCGCCAGGGCCGGCGCGGCGGGAAGGACGAGGAACAGCATCAGGAGGGCGGCGAGGACCGCGATGATCGTGGGGCGCGCCTGGCGGACGGTCGCGATCGCCTGCACCAGCACGGCCCCCATGATGGCGGGGAGGATGTAGGCCCGGGCGACCACGGTGACGTCCGGCGGGATGATCGTGAGCAGCCAGGTGCCGAGGATCCCGACGAAGATCAGCAGCGACGTCAGGTGGACGACGGCCGCGCCGCAGATGGCCATCACGGACGTGAGGTCGCCCTTGCGCGTGCCGGGCCGCACCCCGACACGGCTCTGCGCGACGATCGCGGCCGGGAGCAGCTTGTTGGAGATGTTGCCGATCATGAACGCCTGGTACATGGCCGCCTGGCCGAGGATCGGGAAGTAGGTGATCGGCTCGACGACCGCGAAGACCAGGAAGGTCGCGGCGACCGCGAGGTAGGCGGTGGCGATGTGGGCGAACGTGATGCCGAGGTCGGCGAAGAGGACCAGGTAGGCCGGCCCGGCCAGGGACAGGACGAGCCCGGCGAGCATCGTCAGCCGCCCCCAGCGCGAGGTGGTGCGTTCGAAGGCCGCCATGCCGGCGGCGGCAGTGGCTGCCGTGGTGGTGGTGCTCATCGTGGGTGCCTTTCCTCTACGCTGCGGTGGACGTGTGGGCGACGAAGGCGACGGCGAGGGCCACCAGAATGGAGATGCCCAGCGCCCACTCCTTGAGCCACCCGGCCTGGAGCCGGTGGGCCAGGAGCAACAGCCCGGCCATGACGGCGGCGGAGACGGCGATCGTCACGGCGTGGACCGAGGACTTCGGCAGCTCGGTCAGCGCCAGCATCGTGAAGGCGCCGAGCAGCGCGGCGCCGGGAATGAGCGCCATGGCCGCCGGGTTCACCGCGGAGAGCTTGGACCCGCCGCGCTTGAGGATCGGCGTCAGGATGAGCGTGGCCAGCATCCAGGCGCCGCCGCTGATGCTCATGGCGGCGAAGGCAACGCCGAACACCTGCTGGGTGTAGTCGGCCCCGCCCAGGGTGGAGCCCATGCTGACGGCCGCGATCGACGCCGAGGCGGTCTCCGTGGACGCCGAACCGATCAGTCCGATGCGCATGAGCACCGCCGGGGTCCCGAAGAGCGCGAGCAGCGCGATGGCGACGATCACGACGGCGAGCGACGGGCCGACGGAGGCCACGGCCCCGCTGCGGAAGGCGCGGTTCAGGTCCTTGACCTCCATGCCGACGGACGGCCCGGCGGCGCGGGCGGCGCGCATGTAGATGACGGACTGGATGAAGATGACGGCGAAGACGCCCAGCGCGCAGACCCAGAGGATCGGGGCGTTGGCGACGGCGGCGATGTCCGTGGACGTGCCGGCCGCGTGGACTGGGTGTACGGGCATGTGTTCCGCTCCTCCGAGGGCCAAATGTGATGTCGATAACATTCGCAAGAACCCGCGCCTTGGGCAATGGATGGCGGAAATGGACACGACCGTGTCCGTTTCCGCCAAATCGCCCCTCGATGTGCGCGGCGGCTTCCCCCGACGTGATGTGCGGCACAGACTCGTGGAAACGCGGGACAAGCACCGCCGCCCCGCACCCGACACGGACCACGCCCGACACCCCCCATTCCCCGCCACACGCCCGAGGAGAAGCGATGAACGAACTGCTGCAGCTGTCCGCCACGGAACTGGTGGGCCTGATGGCCTCCGGCCGGCTCTCCTCCCGCGAGCTCACACAGGCCCACCTGGACCGGATCGCCGACGTGAACCCGCTGATCAACGCGATCGCCACGGTGGACGCCGAGGGCGCGCTCGAACGGGCCGACGCGGCCGACCGCCGGCGGTCCGAGGGCGCCGACCTGCCGGCGCTGCACGGCCTGCCCATGACGCACAAGGACACCCACAAGGTCGCGGGCATGCGCTCCACGAGCGGCTCCCCCGCCCTCGCCCACCACGTCCCGGCGAACGACGACCTCATCGTCGCCCGGCTGCGCGCGGCCGGCGTCGTCGCCACCGGAAAATCGAACGTCCCGGAGTTCGGCGCGGGCTCGCACACGTTCAACGAGGTCTTCGGCACCACCACCAACCCGTACGCGCCGACGCGGAGCGCCGGGGGTTCCAGCGGCGGGCTGGCCGCGGCCCTGGCGGCCCGCGTCCAGCCGCTGGGCGAGGGCAGCGACATGGGCGGATCGCTGCGGATCCCGGCGTCGTTTTGCAACGTCTTCGGCCTGCGGCCCTCGCTCGGGGTCATCCCGATGCCCTCGCCGAACAACGCCTGGGCGTGGCTCGGGCGCACGGGCCCCATGGCCCGCCGCGTCGAGGACCTGGAGCTGTTCATGTCCGCGGTCAGCGGGCCGGCGCCCGAGCTCCAGCTCCGGGCTCCGCTGGACGCCGGGGACTTCGGCGGGCCGGCCCCGGCGGACCTGCGCGGGGTCCGCATCGGCCTCACCCGCGACTTCGGGCAGGGCGTGCCCGTGACCGCGCCCATGCTCGCGGCGCTAGAGCGCGCGGCCGCCGTCCTCGCATCGCTCGGGGCGACGGTCGAGGAGGCCACGATCGACTTCGCGGGCGCGGACGACGTGTTCGGCAACACGCGGGCGATCGACTTCGCGGCGGAGTTGGGACCGCTCGTCGAGTCCCGGCCCGAGCTGGTGAAGCCGGAGATCATCTGGAACGTGGAGAAGGGGTTCGCCCTCGACGCCCGGCAGCTGATCGCGACGACGGCCGCGGCCTCACGGCTGCAGGCCCGGGTGCGCGAGTACTTCGGGCGCTTCGACCTGCTCCTCTCCCCCGGGGCGCAGCTGGAGCCGTTCGACGCCGCGATCCGCTACCCGCGGGACGTCGCCGGCGTCCCGTCCCGGACGTACCTCGACTGGATGCGTTCCGCGTGCCTGCTCTCCGCCACGGGCCTGCCCACCCTGGCGGCCCCGGCGGGCTTCACGGAGAACAACCTCCCCGCCGGCATCCAGCTCACCGCGTTCCACCACCGCGACGCGCAACTGCTGCGCTGGGCGCGGGTCTACGAGGCCGCGACGCGCTACGCCGACGTCGAGCCGGACCTCCTGGGGCACGCCACGCCGGATCCCGCGGCCGGGGCCCCGGCCGGAACGAACGGCGCGGGACGACCGGCGTCGGACGCCCGGGCCGCTACGGCGCCGTAGCCGCGGCCGGGGTGATCCGGCCGCCGCGCTTGCGGGCCCTGACCACCAGCGAGATGTCCATGGACTCGATGCCGGAGGCCCACGCGCCCTCGGTGACGAAGGTGTAGAGGTCGTGGGTGCTCGGCAGGGTCACGTCGACCATGATCTGGCTGCTGCCCGCGAGCGCGGCGGCGTAGCGCACGCGTCGGTCGCGGCCGAACGCCTGGCCGATCTCCTCGACGCGGTGCGGGGCCACCCGGAGCCACAGCAGCGCCTCCACCGGAAGCCCCACGAGCGAGGGCTCCACGAGGGCGCGGAGGTGCACGTGCTCGTTCTGCAGGAGCCAGTCGACCCGGCGGCGCGCCGTCGTCTCCGAGACCCCGGCGCGCCGGGCGATCTCCTCGTACCCCATGCGGCCGTCCCGCGTGAGGCACCCCACGATGTCGAGGTCCGACGGCGACATCTCCGGCGTCGACCGCAGGAACATGCCGTCGGACTGGTGGCGCGGGCGGAGGGATTCGAGCTGCGCCGGGGTCAGGACGTCCAGCCGCCAGTCGCGGATGGTGCGGAAGTACTTGAGGATCGGGAACGACTCCAGCCCGCTGAGGCCAGGCGTCGTCGCCAGCTCCAGCGCCAGGAGGTTCCCGAGGCGCTCCGGATAGGTGAGGACCTCGGCCACCACGTCGCTGGATCCCGTGACCGCGTAGGTGAAGCTCGTGTCGCTCCGGCCGGCCAGGGACTCGACGCTGACGAGGGACGAGCCGGGCGAACAGCGCCCGCGCACCAGGAGGGCGGCGGGGTGCGGGCGGATGCCGACCACGCTGACCCGCTGATCGGCCAGCAGCTCCGCGCCGCGGCGGGCCACGGCGCGCTCGTGCTCGCCGAGGGCCGCGGCGATGGTCCGCCACGGGGCGCGCGCGTTGGCCTGCAGGGCCGCGACAATCCGACGGTCGAACTCGTCCAACTCCGGCAAGGCGCCTCCGTTCCCTAGGGCGTGTCCGTCCGCTGCGGCGGAGGTGGCTTAACCCTACGCACCCGAACGCGCGGGGCCCGTGACGGACCCGGG
>NZ_JBHDLJ010000021.1:0-18905 GCF_041877255.1 Arthrobacter halodurans | reverse complement strand
GGGTGGATCGGGGTGTGTCGCCGGTCGCCGAGACCGGCGCCGCGGACGGATCGGTCGGACAGGTCGGTGGGATGGGCCGGTTGGATGGGTCGGTGGTGGTTGGGCCTACTCGAGTTCCCCGCCGCGGCCGATGCCGGCGTACAGGTCGGGGCGGCGGCTGCGGAGCATCCACGCCCAGACGGTACCGGCGGCCCCCGGGATCAGGACCAGCGCCGGCAGCAGCCAGCTGAGGATGGAGTCGCCCTCGAGGCCGATCAGCACGTCGAAGTTGATGACGATCAGGGCGAACACCGCGACGAGCAGCGCGGCCGAGACGGTCGGGGCGATCGCGCGCGTCCACAGCGAGTACAGGTCGCGGTGCCGGCGGAAGTAGCCGACGACGGCGAGCGACGTCATGGCGAGCAGCAGCACCAGGCCGAACGCGCCCATGTTGGTCAGCCACGTGAAGAGCGTCAGCACCGGGAACAGCGGGCCGTACTCGTGCCCGGTGCCGGCGATCGCGAACACGGCGAGCAGGACCAGGGCGAGCGCCGACTGGGTCAGCGATCCGGCGGCCGGGGCTTGGGTGCGGCGGCTGATGCCCGCCAGGTAGGACGGCAGCACGCCCTCGCGGCCCAGCGAGAAGAAGTAGCGGGCCACGACCTGGTGGAACGCGATGAGCGCGGCCAGGAGGCTGGTGATGAACATGAGCTGGGCGAAGTCGGAGAAGACGGTGGCCGCGTGCTCGCTCAGGAAGACGAACATCAGGTCCGGCCCCATCTCCCGGGAGGCGGCAACGATCTGCGTCGGGCCGGTCCCGACGCTCATGGCCCACGCGGAGAACGCGTAGAACACGGAGATGACGATGACCGCGATGAACGTCGCGCGGCCCGCGGTCCGGCGCGGGTCCTTGACCTCCTCGTTGTAGATGGCGCCCGACTCGAACCCCATGAACGCGGCGATGCTGAACGCCAGCGCGGCTCCGACGCCCCCGACGAAGAGGGCCTGCGGCTCCAGCGCGGCGCCGGAGACGCCCTCCGGCGCGACCCGCAGGGCAACGACGTCGTACACCGCGACGACGACGAACTCGAGCGCCACGAGCACGCCGAGCACCTTCGCGGACAGGTCCACCTTGTTGATGCCGAACAGCCCGACGACGACCCAGCCCATGAGCGCGCACAGCCACCAGGCGAGTTCGGCGCCGGTCATGGCGGCGATGAAGGAGGACAGCGCGAACCCGAAGAGCCCGTAGATGCCGATCTGCATCGCGTTGTAGGAGACGATCGCGACCCACGCGGCGCCGACGCCGACCGGCTTGCCGAGGCCGCGGGCGACGTAGGCGTAGAACGCGCCGGCGTTGTGGATGTGGTGGCTCATCGCCGAGTATCCGACGACGAACAGGATCAGCACGGCGCCCAGCACGACGAAGGACAGCGGGATCCCGACGAGACCGGAGACGGCGAAGTTGCTGGTGACGCCGCCGGCGACGACGGTCAGTGGCGCCGAGGCGGCGATGATCATGAAGACCACGGCCGGGACGCCGAGGCGCCGCCGGCCCAGATGGGCTTCCGCCGGCGCCGGCGTGGCGCTGTGGGGGGCTTGGGTGGACATCGGTTGTTCCTCCGGGATCTCGGGGTGGTGCGGCGGACGGGCCGCCGGCCTGCGGTTCCTCGTACCCGTCACTGTCCTCCTGGGGCGGCGCCGGTGGCTTGTGTTTGCGCGTCGGTTCCTTGACGTCCCGCGCAGACCGTGGCCGCGGGTCCGACTTCGGGGGCGGGGCCGCTAGGCCGGCACCGCAGCGCGGCCCGGCGGCCCGGACTCGGCGGCGGCGCGGCGGTAGGCCGTGGGTGCCGCGCCGTAGGCGGCGCGGAAAACGCGGCTGAAGTGGGCGGCGTCGGGCAGGCCCCAGCGGGCGCCGATCGCCCCGACCGGAAGCTCGGCGTTGAGCGGGTCCAGCAGGTCGCGGCGACAGCGCTCGAGGCGCCGCTCCCGGATCCAGCCGGCCACCGTGCTGCCGGAGTCCGCGAAGAGCTTCTGCAGGCTGCGGGTGGAGATGTAGTGCGCGGCGGCGATCTCCGCCGGGGCCAGGCAGGGGTTGGACAGCTGGCCGTCGATGAAGTGCTGCACGCGGCGCAGCAGGCGGGACTGCCCGGCCTCCGCGCGGCCGGGGCGCGCGTACGCCTCGTCGGCCAGCAGCGTCGCGAGCAGGTCGACGACGTTCATCGCCAGCCGGTGCCCGATCGGCCCGTCGAGCTCGGGGAGCATGGCGCCGACCTGCGTCAGGAACGGCGCGACCGCCCGGCCGAGCCGGTGGCCCGAGCCCATCCGCACGGCCGTGAGGTCGGCGATGTCCTCCCGCGGAAGGCCGACGAGCTGCTGGGGGAACATCATCACCAGCGTGGTGAAGTCGCCGTCGAAGCTGAGCGTGTAGGGGCGCTGCGTGTCGTAGATGGCCAGGTCCCCCGGCGCCAGGAGCGTCTCCCGGCCGTCCTGCACCAGCAGCCCGTGACCGCTGACCTGCAGGTTGAGCTTGTAGTACGCGTGCTCGGACGCCGCGATGAGTTCCGGCGTGCGGCGGACCGCGTGCGCGGACGCGCCGACCTCGACGATCGCGAGCTCGTTCAGGCGCCGCCCGGACAGGTGGCCCGCGAACGGCCCGCGGCCGATCGGGTCCGCCTCGAGCGGCACGAAGGACCGGGAGACGAGTCGGCGCCACTCGTCGAAGCTGGCCGCGCGTTTCACGTGTTCCATGGGATCGGGTGCTTCCTGCCGGCGGGGGACTGTCGTCCATGTCACATTGCTGTGAATGTACGCCCTTGGCACCGCCGTGGGAAGCTTTTTCTCCGATTGTCGGAAAAAGAATCCCTACACGGCGCGCAGCATCCCGAGGTGCGAGTCCAGCTGGGCCACGAGCGCGTCGGGGCCGTTGTGCCCCGGATCGAGCACGGCGACCACCTGGGCGCCCAGCAGGAACGTCAGGAGACCCTCGGCGGCACTTCCGGCGTCGAGCCCCGCGCGCAACTCTCCGGCGGCGGCCGCCTCCGCCAGCCAGCGCAGCATGTCGCTCCGCCACCGCTCCATGGCCTCGTCGTTGGCGCTCAGCATCCGCGGGTCGTTGACGGCCATCTGCCAGAACGGCATGACGGCGCGCGCCTCGGCCAGCCGCTCGTCGTCGAGCGGAAGCACCTCGCAGGCGAAGGCGCGCAGCGCGGCCAGGCCGGCCAAGCCGCCGGTCGCCTCGGCGACGCGCCGGTTCGTGCGCCCGAAGACGTGGCCGAAGGCGGCCTGGATCAGGTCCGCCTTGGTCGGAAAGTACGGCTTGAGGGCGCCGTTCGCGAAGCCGGCCTCGGCGGCCACCTCCCGCAGGGTGGCCCCGTCGAGCCCGTGGCGGGCGATGATCCTCCACGTCGCGTCGACCAGTTCGGCGCGGCGCTGGTCGTGGTCGACGATCTTGGGCATGCAGTCCACCGTTTCTTCCGCGTCGTGTGCCGTCCCCAGAATCGTAGTCGGACAACCCCTTGTGGATCGCCGCGGCCGTCGTTATTGTCTACCGTAGTAGAAAAAAGATGTGACGTGGTTCACGGTGCGCCGCCCGGCGCCCGTTCCTCACCCACCCAGGAGTCCCCATGAACCCGCAGCAGCCCCCCACGGAAACCGCCGCCCCGGCCTGCCACGGCGCTGGCGCCGACGTCAACGCCGCGGCCGCGCCGGACACCGCGGCCGGCGCGTACTCGCTCCCGTCCGCCGCGGAGATCCTCGCGGCCCGCGCCCTGCTGGAGGCCGAGGGGCTCTTCGGCGAGACCGCGCGGATCGCCTACCTAGGCCTCGTGGACCCGCCGCGCGGCACGCCGTCCGACGCCCCCGTCGATCGGCGCTTCCGCGTCTTCCTGCTCGACACCTCCGGGGGGCGCCCGCGCGACGTGGTGCTCTCGGTGACGCGCGGCGCCGTCGACTCTGTCGCGGAACTGGACACCTCCCTCACGGGCGAGCTGCCCGTGCTGGAGGAGGAGTTCGAGGTCGTCGAGCGCATCCTCTCCACGGACCCGGCGTGGCTCGCCGCCCTCGGGCGCCGGGGCCTGGACGTCGCGAACGTCCGCGTCGCCCCGCTCTCCGCCGGGGTGTTCGAATACCCCGAGGAGAAGGGGCGGCGCATCCTGCGCGGCCTCGCGTTCGTCCAGGACTTCCCCGAGGACTCCGCGTGGGCGCACCCGGTCGACGGACTCGTCGCGTACGTCGACGTCACCACCGGGACGGTCGACCAGGTCCTGGACACCGGCGTCGTGCCCATCCCGGCCGAGCACGGCAACTACACCGACCCCGAGCTGACCGGCCCGCTGCGCACCACGCAGAAACCCATCGAGATCACCCAGCCGGAGGGCCCGTCGTTCACGGTCTCCGGCGGGAACCACGTCGAATGGGAGAAGTGGAGCCTCGACGTCGGCTTCGACGTCCGCGAGGGCCTGGTGCTGCACAACATCTCCTTCGACGACGGCGGGCGGCGCCGGCGCATCCTCAACCGGGCGTCGATCGCCGAGATGGTGGTCCCCTACGGCGACCCCTCCCCCATCCGCAGCTGGCAGAACTACTTCGACACCGGGGAGTACCTGGTGGGGCAGTTCGCGAACTCCCTGGAACTGGGGTGCGACTGCCTCGGCGAGATCCACTACATCTCCCCCACGGTCGCCGACGCGCGCGGCAACCCCCGCGAGATCCGCAACGGCGTCTGCATGCACGAGGAGGACTTCTCGATCCTCTCCAAGCACTCCGACCTGTGGAGCGGGGTCAACTACACCCGCCGGAACCGGCGCCTGGTCATCTCCTTCTTCACGACCGTCGGCAACTACGACTACGGCTTCTACTGGTACCTGTACCTCGACGGCACCATCCAGTTCGAGGCCAAGGCCACGGGCGTCGTGTTCACCAGCGCCTACCCCGGCAAGGGCCATCCGTACGCCTCGGAGATGGCCCCCGGGCTGGGCGCGCCGTACCACCAGCACCTCTTCAGCGCGCGGCTGGACTTCGCGCTCGACGGCGGCCCCGGCCGCGTGTTGGAGGAGGAGGCCGTGCGCGTGCCGACCGGGCCGGAGAACCCGCGCGGCAACGCGTTCACCCGCAAGCGCACGGTGCTGGCCCGCGAGTCGGAGGCGCAGCGGGACGCGAACATGGCGGCCGGCCGCACCTGGGTTGTCTCCAACCCGGAGTCCCTGAACCGCCTCGGCGAGCCCGTCGCCTACAAGCTGCACCCCGAGGGGCAGCCCACCCTGCTGGCCGACGCGGGGTCCTCGATCGCGCGGCGCGCGGCGTTCGCGACCAAGGCGCTGTGGGTGACGCGGTACGACGAGGACCAGCGCTACCCCACCGGCGACTTCCCGAACCAGCACGCGGGCGACGGCGGGCTGCCGGAGTGGACGGCCGCGGACCGCGACCTCGACGGACAGGACCTGGTGCTTTGGCACACCTTCGGCCTCACGCATTTCCCGCGCGTCGAGGACTGGCCGATCATGCCCGTGGACCAGACCGGCTTCCGGCTGCGTCCCGAGGGCTTCTTCGACCGCTCCCCCGTCCTCGACGTGCCGGCGCCCGCGTCCGGCAAGCACTGCCACCAGTAGGGCGCGCCCCATGGCACAGCTCGCCGCCGGACCCGCGGCAACGCCCCGGCGCCCCAGCACTCCGGCACGCCGCGTCCGCCGGGCCGCCCTGCCCGCGGCGGACCGGCCGGCACCCTGCCCGGCGGTCGCGTGCGCGCGGGAGCGGCGGTCCGCCCGGGCCGCCGCGCTCGCCGCGGGCCTCGCGGTGGCCGCGCACGCCTGGGTGCTCGTGGCGCACCCCCACGGTCCGTGGCTGACGGGGCTGCTCGCATTCATGGCGGCGGTCTGCGCGGCCTGCGCCGTGGAGGCGTGGCGGCGCCCGTCCCGCGAGGGGCTCGCGGTGCTGCTGGGCATGTCCGCGGCGATGGCCGTGTTCCACCTGGCCCTGGCCCAGGGCCTTCCGGGCGGACACGCGGCGCACGGAGCCGGAGCGCTGCCTCCCGGCGCGGCGGCCGCCGGACCCGGCGCCGCGGCCGCCGCCCCGGACGGCGCGTGGATGCTCGGCATCGCGGCCCTGGAACTCGGCGTGGCGCTGGCCGCCGGGATCGCGCTGCGCCGTCGGGCCTGAACCGGCGCGCACCCCCGGGGGTCGCCGACGGCCGGGACCGGCCGACGGGACCCCCAGCGGGGACCGTACGCGGGTCTACACCCGGATCAGCAGCTTGCCGTGGTTGCGCCCCTCGAGCAGGCCGATGAACGCCTGGGGCGCGTTCTCCAGCCCGTCGACGACGTCCTCCCGGTACTTGACGGTGCCGTCCCCGACGAGCGCGGCCATGTCCCGCTGGAACGCGTCCCAGTGTTGGGCGCGGAACTCGGTCTGGATGAAGCCGCGGATGGTCAGGCTGCGGTTCAGCACGGTGCGCATCAGGCCGGGGAGCCGGTCCGGGGCCGCGGCGTCGCCGGTCGCGTTGTACTGCGAGACCAGGCCGCAGACCGGCAGGCGCCCGTAGAGGTTCATCAGCGGCAGCACCGCCTCCAGCACACGCCCGCCCACGTTCTCCCAGTAGACGTCCACGCCGTCCGGTCACGCCGCCGCCAGCCGCTCCCCGAAGTCCTCGGAGCGGTGGTCGATGGCGGCGTCGAAGCCGAGATCCTCGACCAGGTAGGCGCACTTCCGCGGGCCGCCCGCGATGCCGACGGCGCGCGCCCCGGCCGCCCGGGCCAGCTGCCCGACCGTCGCGCCGACCGGCCCGGCGGCCGCGGCGACCACCAGGGTCTCGCCCTCCCGGACGCGGCCGATCTCGGCCAGGCCCGCGTACGCGGTGAAGCCGGGCATCCCGAGCACGCCCAACGCGGTCGAT
Organism: Arthrobacter halodurans; assembly: GCF_041877255.1. NCBI lineage: Bacteria > Bacillati > Actinomycetota > Actinomycetes > Micrococcales > Micrococcaceae > Arthrobacter > Arthrobacter halodurans. The sequence continues at coordinate 12,037 of NZ_JBHDLJ010000021.1, read as the reverse complement.
GCGGGCAGCCCGTTCGCCGCCACGGCCCGGGCGTGGGCCCCGGGCACGACGGCGGCGCTCTGCCAGCCGCCGTACGCGACCACCAGCTGCCCCGGCGCGAAGTCCGGGTGGCGGCTCTCGAGCACCTCGGAGACGGTCTCGGCCGGGAGCACGTCCCCCACCGGTGTCGGGGCGGCGTAGGACTTCCCCGCGGACATCCGACCGCGCATATAGGGGTCCAGCGAGATGTAGCGGTGGCCCACGAGCAGCTCCCCGTCGGCGGGAGCCGGGAGTTCGGCCTCCTCGGTGCGGAACGTGGCCGCCGTGGGCGTGCCGTGCGGACGCTCGGCCAGCACGATGCGGGTGGTGTGGCGCGGGATGCGGTGCGTGGTGTCCTCGGTCATCCCCTCAGGCTAGCCCCCGGAGAACTCGGGTCTACCGGAAGGGACCGGTTTGCGGCACGCTGTACTCAGCACACAGAACAGCGCAACCGCGAGCACTCAGCACAGCAGCCAGCAACCCGCGCCGACCGGCGGCACCGAACCGCCGCACGTTTCCCGCGGGGGGCGAACTGCTCCCCCAGGAAGGTCCAGCGTGTCGTCGATCCCCCCATGCCCTCCGGGCCGCCGTACGGTAGGACCATGAGCGAAGGCGTAGAAGCGGACAGCGGCGGGACCACGGACGGGTCGCCGCTGGTGCTGGGACCCATGCTGCGGTACGTGGACGAGACCAGCGCGAGCATCTGGGTCGAGACGCGGGATGCCGGCACCGTCGTCGTGCGGGCCGGCGGCGACTCCTGGAGTGCGCGCACCTTCGGCGCCCACGGACACCACTACGCGCTCGTCGAGGCCTCCGGGCTGGAGCCCGGGACCCGCCGCGAGTACTCCGTGGAGTTCGAGGGCGCGCGGGTCTGGCCGCCGCGGGACGGGGAGTACCCGGCCCCGTCAATCAACACGCTGCACCCGGACCGGCGCCTGCGCATGGCCTTCGGCTCCTGCCGCACCAGCGTCCCGCACGACCAGCGCGGCCACCGCACGCACGGAGTCGACGCCATGCGCTCCTACGCGCTCGCCCTGGCCTCCGGGGACGAAGCAGACTGGCCGGACCTGGCGCTGTTCCTCGGCGACCAGGTGTACGCGGACGTGACCAGCGAGGAGATGAAGGACTTCATCCGGGCCCGCCGCGACATCGAAGAGGTCCCCGGCCCCGAACTGAAGGACTACGAGGAGTACGCCCACCTCTACCGGCTGGCCTGGTCCGACGCGGCGAACCGCTGGCTCCTCTCCACCCTGCCCAGCGCCATGATCTTCGACGACCACGACATCCGCGACGACTGGAACGCGTCCCAGAGCTGGCGTCGGAAGATGGAGGCCACGTCGTGGTGGCACGGGCGCATCGTCGCCGGCCTGGGCTCGTACTGGATCTACCAGCACCTCGGGAACCTTTCCCCCGACCAGCGCGCCGAGGACGAACTCTGGCAAATGGTGGCCGGCCACGACGGCGCCGCGGAGCTGGACCTGACCGACGCGCTGGACGCCCTGGCCGACCGCGCGGACCGGGACCCGGCGAGCTACCGCTGGAGCTACGCCCGGGACTTCGGCGACGTCCGGCTGATCGTCGTCGACTCGCGCTCGGCCCGCGTGCTCGAGCCCGCCGAGCGCTCGCTGCTCGACGAACCCGAGATGGAGTGGCTGGACGGGAAGATGCGCGGCGGATTCCGGCACCTGCTGATCGGCACGTCGCTCCCGTTCCTGCTCCCCGCAGGACTGCACCACGTGGAATCCTGGAACGAGGCGGTGTCCACGGCCCCCGTGTTCAGCGAGGCCGGCGGGCGGCGCGACGGCGGCGCGCGCCGCGGCATGTGGGGGCGGACCGGCGAACGGGTGGGCGAGCGCCTGCGGCAGGGGCTGGACCTGGAGCACTGGGCCGCGTTCCAGCGCAGCTTCCACGACATGGCCCGCATGGCGATGGAGGTCGCCGACGGGCGCCGAGGCACCGCCCCGGAGACCGTCACGTTCCTCTCCGGCGACGTGCACTTCTCCTACGTCTCCGAGGTGGAGCGCGACTCCGGCAGCCGCCTGGTGCAGGCCGTCTGCTCGCCGATCCGCAACCCGCTCCCGCGGTTCATGCGCTTCTTCTCCGCCGCCATGGCCTACGGGCCGGCGGCCCCGATGGGCGCCGCCGTCGCGCGGTCCATGCACGTCCCGGACCCGCCGTTCAAGTGGAACGGGATCAAGGGCCCCTGGTTCGACAACAACCTGGCGGTCCTCGAGGACACCACGGGCGGCCTGATCCTCCGCTGGGTCACCGGCGTCGTGCGCGACGGCGACCACGAGCACCCGGGGCTGGACACCGTCGCGGAGCTCACCCTGGGCGAGCGTTCCACGCCCGACGCCGTCTGAGCGTCCCCGCGGAGCCGCGGCGTCTCACGGGGACACCACCGCGGCGGCGGGGGTTGTCCGGTGGGACCGGACGGGGTCATCCGCGCGGTCGCGGAGCAGCTGGTCGAGCACCCATTCCTGCCGCGTCGACAGGGAACCGTTGCCCCTGGAGCAGACCTGGGCGCCCATCCACGCCGCGAGCCGCTTCTCCCCCGGGGTCCCGGGCCCGGAGACCCGGGGAAGGCGGCGGTACTCCCGCGCGAATTCTTCGATCTCCCGCGCCATGCTCTCCCAGGACCGCGCGCGTCGCGGGGCCGGCAGCAGGTCGTTCAGGGTCGATCGCAAGAGCTGGTCCTCCGAGGCGGTCATGCCCCCGGAGCGTTGGCGTCGCAACTGGTTCTCGAGCCAGCGGAACAGCCGCCGCTCGGCGGGATCGCCCGTGGCCCCGCCGGGAAGGCGCCCGGCGTCGCGGACGAACGCATCGACGTCGGACAGCCGGGCCATCCACGCGGTGTCGAGCGTGATGTGCCGCGCCGGGGCCGGTGCCGCTTCGACGGGATGCAATGCCACGGGGTTCCTCTCGGAGATCAGTTACTTAGCTAAACTAGATAATAGCCAGACGCCTTAGCGGCTTGTCCAGCTCCGGGATCCGCGGAATCCCCGAAGGTGAAACCGGCCGGTCCTTGTAGAAAAACGTGAAGCTAGACAATCTAACTAGTTCGTCTATTCTATGGTGAGGAACACTTCGACACGGGGGACAACATGGCGGCCACTACTCTGCGGTTCTGCGACGACGAGCCTCTCGGCGGCGGCCGGGCCCCCGGCCGCGGCCCCGCCGCATCCGCCGCGCACCATCCAGCCCCACGCGACCCCGGCCCGCGCGGCCCAGGCCCGCGCGATCAGGACCCGCGCGATCAGGACCTCCGCCGGGTCATGCCGCTCATCCGCACCGGCGACACCGACGCGTTCGAGGTGTTCTACGACCTCACCTCCCCACTCGCCTACGGACTCGCCTGCCACCTCCTGGGCGCGGGGCCGGCGGCGGAGCGGGCCCTGGAAAACGCCTACCGCACCGCGTGGGCCACCGCGCGCCACCGGGCCCCCCGTCCCGAGGACGCGGTGCACTGGATCCTCGGGCTGGTCCAGGACCAGGCGGACGCGCCCCCGGCACGGACCGCGTGAGGCGGCATGAACCCGTCGGCGCCCCGCGCGCGCTTCCGGTATTTTTGATGGACCACCAGCATGTCGAGACCACGCAGACCGGCACTGGACACACTGCGACAGGCACACTGCGACGAACCGAGGAGCCGCGACGATGGCGTCCATGACGAGCGAGGGCCACGGCCCCTCCGGGTATTGGTACCGCAAGGCCACCGAGGGGGACGGCACGACGGCGATCCTCAACGCGCTGCGCGACTACACGACGTCGGAGGCCGCCATGCGCCGCCGGACCCGCGAGTCCATGGGCATGGGCGCGAACGACCTCCTGGCGCTGCGCTTCCTCTTCCAGGACAAGCGGTCCGGCCGCGTGTCCCGGCCCCGGGACCTGGCGCACCGCCTGGGCATCACCTCGGCGTCGGTCACCACGCTGGTGGACCGCCTCATCGCCTCGGGGCACATCCAGCGCCAGCAGGACCCCAACGACCGGCGGTCGATCATCCTGCAGCCCACGCCGGACGCGGACAGGGAGGTCCGGCACACCCTCGGCGGGATGCACGAGCGGATGCGCGCCGCCGCCGGCGGCATGACCGACGCCGACACCGCGGTCGTCGTCGGATTCCTGCGGCGCATGACGGAGGCGGTCGACGCGGTCGACGCCGCGCCCGACTCCGCGGCCGGGGCGGGGCACGTCGGGCCCGCCGCGTCCGATGCCGCGCCGGGGGGCGCCGCCCCCGGGGACGAGGCACCCGGCGGCCCGGGACACACGTCGACCCACCCGTGACGGGCGATCATTAGAGGGACTAGAAACAAGGGAAACAGACTTCCAGAGAGCGCGGTGGTAGCCTCGGTGCATCGGGTACCAGCGGGCGCAGAGTGCTCCGTTAGCCCGAAGGCCCCCTACCCGGCGACATCTAGGGAGGAATGGGATTCATGCCAGCGACCCCCGCACACGCCAAGCCGACGGGAAAGGGACAGCGCGAACGGTCCCCGGAACCGCGTCCCGAGATCGTCGAGGCCCTCCAGGAGTTCACCAGCGCCGAGGCCGCGATGCGCCGACGCAGCCGCCGCGTCCTGCCGTTGGGCGAAACCGATCTCCTGGCCCTGCGCCACCTCCTGCGCGACCAGATCGCGGGCAACATCACCCGTGCCGGGGACCTGGCCCGCGCCCTCGGCATCACCACGGCCTCGACGACCAGCCTGATCGACCGCCTGGCCCGCGACGGCTACCTGGTCCGCGAGAACGACCCCACGGACCGCCGGTCGATCGTCCTGGTCCCGACGGCCCAGGCCATGGCCCCGAGCGCCGGCCCCGAGTCGCTGATCCAGCAGATCCTTCTGGACGCCACGGTCGGGCTCAACGACACCGAGGCGACGCGCATCGTCGAGGTCCTGCGGCGGCTGGCCCGGGCCCTCGACGGCATTGACGCCGACGCGCTGACCGAGCCCCAGCACGGCGGTTCCTGAGGGCCCTCCGGGACGCGCGGCGGGGCGGGACGCCCGGCGCCGCGGAAGAGCGGCACGGTGCCGCGGGTCGGCATCGCGCGTAATCCCGGGACAGCGCCGGGCGGAATAGCGCGGCGGGGACGGGTGTTGCCGCTTAAGCGCCCCCGATCCATACCCCACGTGCCGCGGCGTCCGCGCCGAGGCACCGAACGCGAGGAGAACACCCCATGGCAAACATCCTGATGGTCGTCTCGGCCGCCGACTCCCTGACGATGAAGGACGGCAGCGAGCATCCCACCGGCTACTGGGCCGAGGAACTCGTCGAATCGCACCGGGCCCTCCGCGCCGCGGGCCACACGGTCCACCTCGCCACCCCCGGCGGGGCCAAGCCCACCGTCGACCAGGTCAGCCTCGCCCCGGACAACGCCGGCGGCGAGGCCAAGGCCGCCCTGTTCAAGGCGTACCTGGACGAGATCGACGCCGAGCTGTCCTCCCCGCTCGTCCTGGCCGAGGTCGACGCGGCCGCGTACGCCGCCGTCGTGCTGCCCGGCGGGCACGGCCCGATGGCCGACCTCGCCTTTGACCACGACCTCGGCGCCCTGCTGCGCGCCGCGGACGCCGACGGCACGGTCATCGCCCCCTTCTGCCACGGCCCGGCCGGGCTGCTCGCCGCCAAGCACGACGACGGGCGCTTCGTCTTCGCCGGGCGCCGCCTCGCGGTCTTCACCAACGAGGAGGAGCTCAACGGCGGGACGGGAGAGAACACCCCCTGGCTCGTCGAGGACGTCCTGCGCGACGAGGGCGCCGTCGTCGATTCCGGACCGGCCTGGCAGAGCCACGTGGTGCGCGACGGCAACCTCATCTCGGGCCAGAACCCGCAGTCCAGCGGCGACGTGGCCCGGCAGGTGCTGGCGGCGCTCGAGGCCTAACCGCCGCGGCGCCGACCCCCGGTCGCGCGTGCGGGCGCCCCCGCGGGGGCGCCCGCGGAACCGCGCGCCCGCGTCCGCGCGAGGCGCACCGCCTACGATGGATGGGTGAAACCCTCGACCAGCAGCCCACCCGTCCACCCTTGGGTCTTCTGGCCCTCAGCAGCGATCATCCTGGTTTTCGCACTCTACGCCATCGTTTTGCCGCAGAGCGCGGAGTCGCTGTTCGCGTCGGTCCAGGAACGGATCGTCAACAACTTCAACTGGTACTACGTGCTCATCAGCACCATCTTCGTGGGCTTCTGCCTGTGGGTGGGCTTCAGCCGCTTCGGCGACATCAAGCTGGGCAAGGACGACGACGAGCCCGAGTTCTCGCTCCGCTCCTGGTTCGCCCTCCTCTTCGCCGCCGGCATGGGCATCGGTCTGGTCTTCTACGGCGTCAGCGAGCCGCTCAGCCACTTCGCGTCCCCCAAGCCGGGCGTCACCGGCACGGACCCGCAGCTCGCGCAGCAGGCGCTGAGCCAGACGTTCCTGCACTGGGGCTTCCACGCCTGGTCCATCTACGTGGTGATCGGGCTGGCCCTGGCCTACGCGATCCACCGCCGGGGCCGCCCGATCTCCATCCGCTGGACCCTGGAGCCGTTGCTGGGCAACCGCGTCCGCGGCGGCGCCGGCAACGTGATCGACGTCGTCGCGCTCGTGGGCACCGTCTTCGGGGTCGCGACCTCGCTCGGGCTGGGCGTGCTGCAGATCGGCGCGGGGCTGGAAAGCGCCGGGCTGGTGGAGGTGTCCGACTTCCTGAACGTCGTCATCATCTGCGTCATCACCGCGGCCGTCCTGTTCTCCGTGCTCTCGGGCGTGTCCAAGGGCATGAAGTGGCTCTCCAACATCAACCTGGTGCTGGCGGGCATCCTGGTGCTCTTCATCCTGGTCGTGGGCCCCAGCCAGTTCCTGCTCCGCGACTTCGTCCAGTCCGTCGGCAACTACCTGCAGAACTTCCTCGGCCTGTCCTTCAACGTCAGCGCGTTCGCCGGCACCGAGGGCGAGGCCTGGCAGGCCTCCTGGACCTCGTTCTACTGGGGCTGGTGGGTCTCGTGGGCGCCGTTCGTGGGCATCTTCATCGCCCGGATCTCCCGCGGACGCACCGTGCGCCAGTTCGTGGCCGGCGTCGTCCTGGTCCCCACGCTCGTGACCATGCTCTGGTTCTCCGTGCTCGGCGGCACCGCGCTGTACTCCGAGCTCAACGGCCCCGGCGGCCTGGTCGGCGAGGACGGCAGCGTCAACCTCGAGGGCGCGCTGTTCCAGATGCTGCAGCAGCTCCCCGCGGGCTCCGTGCTGGTCTTCGGCACGCTCCTGCTCATCGCGATCTTCTTCGTGACGTCGGCCGACTCCGGCTCCCTCGTGATGTCGATGATCGCGACCGGCGGCGACCCCGAGCCGCGGCCGTGGATCCGGGCGTTCTTCGCGGTGGCCACGTCGCTGCTGGCCACGGCCCTCCTGTTCGCCGGAGGACTCGACGCGCTCAAGACGGCCGCCATCATCATCGCCCTGCCCTTCAGCGTGGTCATGCTGGCGATCTGCTGGGCCACGGTCCTCGCGTTCTCGCGCGAGTCGAAGGCCTACGACCGCGCCCGCCGGGTGGCGCTCGTGGGCCACATCGGCGACGTCTACGGGCTGGAGGTCGAGGAGCCGAACCGCTCCGGCGGCCAGGCCCAGAAGCCGCGCCCGCGCTTCGGCCTGCCCACGCGCCGCCGCGGCGAGCGGGACGCCGAAGCGGCCGCCGGTGGCGACGCGGACCGGCCGGCCGCGGAGCGGTCGGGCGAGCCGGAGGGAACCCCCGTCCCGTAGGAGCACCACCCTGCGACGCGGCGGCCCGGCCGCGGGATCCGTCCCGCGGCCGGGCCGCCGCGTCGCGTCGTGGGCTAGTTCCCGTGCGGCACCACGACGGCGCGGCCGCTCAGCTCCCCGGCCTCCAGCCGGCGGTACGCCTCGAGCGCGTCGTCCAGGGCGAAGCGCTCGATCTCCGGGACGATCTGCCCCGCCCGGTACATCTCCACCACCTCGTGGAGGTCGGGGATCGTTCCCCAGTAGGTGTTGGAGATCGTGGACTCGTACGGTGCCGTGAAGAAGCTCCACTCGTACGGCCCGCCGTCGATCCCGATGACGATCAGCCGGCCACCCTGCGCCATCGAGGCGGCGCAGGTGGCGATCGTCGGCGAAGCCCCGACGACGTCGAACGCGGCGTCGACGCCGCGGCCCCCGGTGATCTCGCGGATGCGCTCCACCTGCCCCGGCCCGGCGGGGACGACGACGGCGCCGGCGGCCTCCGCCGTCCGCATCGCCTCCTCCTTCATGTCCGTGGCGATGACCGTGGCGCCGGTGAGCGCCCTGAGGATCTGCACGGCGATCTGTCCGAGCCCGCCCAGCCCGACCACCAGGGCGAACCGGCCTCCCCCGGCCAGCTGCGGCAGGGCCGTCTTGATCGCGTGGTACGGGGTCAGCGCCGCGTCCGCGAGCGGGGCCGCGGCCACCGGGTCGGCGTCGCCGAGCGGGACCAGGTTCCGGGCGGGGGCGGTCACGTACTCCGCCATGCCGCCGTCGCGCCCCAGTCCGATGGCCATGTACGGGTTGGTCGCCGCGTTCCGGCACAGCGTGTCCGCGCCGGCGGCGCAGGCGGCGCACCGGTGGCAGCCCACCGGCCCGTAGACGAGGTACGCGCCGCCGATCTCGAGGCCCTCGACGCCGGCGCCGACCTCCTCGACCCATCCCGAGCTCTCGTGCCCGAGCACGAAGCCCGGCGTCTGCGCACCCGGCTGGCCCTCCGCGAAGTCACGGTAGACGGCCACATCCGAGTGGCAGGCGCCCGCCCCCGCGACCCTCAGGAGCACCTCGCCGGGTCCCGGGACGGGCCGGGGGACGTCCTTCAGGACGGGAAAGGACTGGTAGTTCTCGAACACGACCGCGCGCATGGGGACACCTTTCGGGCACAGGGCTGGGGGTCCCAGCCTCTCCCACTTTCGTGCCGCGGGGAAGGGCGTCCCGCTCTGGCCCGCCGGCGCCGCCGGGCCTATGATGCGTTGCATCCGGCATCCGGCGCCGCCTGGGAGGCAGACGTGAATTTCTTGGAAACCCTGTGGTCGATCGTGCTGTTCGTGGTCTTCGTGTCCTACTTGGTGATGCTGTTCCACATCGTCACCGACCTGTTCCGGGACCGGGACCTGCAGGGCTGGGTCAAGGCGCTGTGGTTCCTGCTCCTGCTGGTGCTGCCCATCCTGACGGCGCTCATCTACCTCATCGTCCGCGGCACCGGCATGGCCGCCCGGAACGAGGTGCGGGCGATGGCCGCCGAGGCCGCGGTCGAGGACCGCATCCGCTCGATCGCCACGACCCCGAGCACGCCGGCGCGCCAGATCGCCGACGCCCAGGCCCTGCTGGACTCCGGCGGCATCACCGAAGAGGACTTCCGGACGCTGAAGGCCAAGGCGCTGGGGTAGCCGCGGTCCCATGCCGCGGCGCCTACCCGCACCTGGCCGTTCCCGGCAGGATCTAGCCGCGCGAACGCGCCCACCCTAGACTGCCCAGCATGGACAGCAAGCGCCCCACACCGAAGAGCACCGCCGTCGTCCTGGCGGCGGTGGCCGTCGCCGGCCTCGTCGTGGCCGGACTCGCGTCCGTCGTCGCCCGGCTGGGCCGCCGGGGCGTCTGGGCCTGCAGGGGACGGGGCGACGGGGACGCCCCGCAGCGCCCGCGGGCCGCTAGTCGCCGAAGCCGGCGCGGTCCACCCGCCGGTGGAAGCGCATTCCCGCCAGTCCTCCCAGGATGGCCCCGGTAAGGCAGACGGCCGCGGCGACCAGCGCCGCGATCAGCCCCTGGAGCGTCGCGTCGCCGCCGACCTGGATCCTCGGGATGGCGCCGCCCTGGCCGGGCACGTCGAACCGGTCCCCGGCGACCAGCGCCAGTCCGCCGAGCACGAGGGCGATGAACACGCCCCAGACCCACACCGCCACGCCCTGCCGGGCACCGTTGAAGCGCGCCATCCGGCCGGCCACGTAGCCCCCGCAGTAGTAGGCGACCAGGAGGATCGCCAGCAGGACGATCACGCCGACCAGTCCAGCGCCCTCCGGGTTCCGCGCCGCCTGCTCGGCCACGTCGTCGAGTGTGGCCGTTCCGGACGCCGCACCCAGGGCCGCGGCCAGGGCGGTGAGCAGGATGGCGGTGCCCGTGGCGGTCAGCCAGCCGAAGAACGCCGAACCGATCTTCACGCCCCCGAACTCCTGGATCTCGCGCTCCAGGACGCTTTTCCGGTCCAGGGCGGTGGCCGCGCCGACGGCGGTCGAGCCCGCACCGGCCGACCCGATGCCGCGTTCCCGGCGGGCCGCGACGTCCGTCTCCGGCTCCAATGGCGTGGTGCGGGTGTGCGACATCGCCGCGGTCTCCGGCTCCGGCGGGGTCGTGCGGGTGTGCGACATCGCCGCGGTCTCGGGCTCGCTCCGCGCGTCCCGGGTGTGCGGGATCGCCGCGGTCTCCGGCTCGCTCGCCGCGGCTGCCCCGCGGTCCTCCGGCCGGCCTGCCGGCGTCTTCGCCGCGTCGTCGCTGGTGCTCATGGGGGGCTCCTGCTCTGTGGGGCCGGCCCGGGACACCGTGCGTGCCCGGGCCGGCGGAGTTTCTCGGCTTCGTGACAAAACCATTGCAGGATTGACCTGCTTTGGGAAGCGACACCCCGGCGTCCCGCTACGCTGGACGCATGACCATCCCCGCGGCGCCGCACCGCGCCCCCGCCTACGCGGAGCGCTTCCGGCTGGCGCCGACGGACCTGGGGCGCGCGGTCGGGGCGCTGGCCGTGCCGGCCGGATGGGCCGTCGGCGGCCCGGTCTCTGCTTCCGTGATGCTCCTGGCGCTCGGCGGGCTGTGGGCGCTGCGCTACTACGCGCGCACACCGCTCGAGGACGCCGTGGGGCAGACCGTCATCCTGTGCGCCGGCTGGTTCAGCGTCGTCGGCGCCTACGCGACGGTGGCCGGGCTCGACCTCGCGGTGCACGTGGCCGCCCCGCTGGTCCTGACCCGGCTGGCCTGGGACATGCTGGTCGTCCACCGGCTGGCCCACCCGCCCCTCGAGGGGCACCCGCGGCTTCGCGCGGGGTCCGCGATCGCGGCGGCCTCCCTCGGCACGCTGCTCGGCGTGCTCTGGGAAATCGGCGAATGGGCCGGACACGAGTTCCTCACCCGCGACATCGGGGTGGGTTACCGGGACACCATCGGCGACCTGGCCGCCACGCTGCTCGGCGCCTCCGCGGGCGCGGTTCTGGCGACGCGGCCGCGGCACGTCCCGGTGTCCGACTCCCCGCAGTCCGATCCCTCGCTGTCCGATCCTTCGCTGCCAGGGTCCCCGGCGTCCGGATCCCCGGCGCCGAATACCGCGCCGTGACGCGGCTGTCCGTCGTCGTCCCTGTCCTGGACGACGCCGAACACCTCGCCGTGCTGCTGCGCCTGCTGGCCGCGCAGACGCGGCCGGCGGACCAGCTCGTGGTGGTGGACAACGGCTGCACGGACGGCAGCGCGGACCTCGCGCGCGCCGCGGGCGCCGTCGTCGTCCGCGAGGAGATCCGCGGCATCCCCGCGGCGGCGGCACGCGGCTACGACACGGCGGACGGCGACATCGTGGTCCGCTGTGACGCCGACACGCGGCCGCCCGCGGACTGGCTGGAGCGGATCGCCCGGCGCTTCGAGCGGGAGGCGCGCCTCGACGCGCTCACGGGACCGGGAACCTTCTACGACCTCCCGCGCTGGTGGGGGGCGCCGGCAGCCGTCCTGTATGCCCTCGGATACTTCGTCGGGGCCGGCAGCGGCATCGCCGCGTGGCCGCTCTGGGGCTCGAACATGGCCTTCCGCCGCGGGCTCTGGGAGCGGGTCGGCCCGCACATCGCCCGCGACCGGAACGACGTCCACGACGACCTGGACTTCAGCTGCCGGATGGGCCCGGAAACCGCCGTCCGGTTCGATCCCCGGCTGCGCGTCGGCGTCGCGGGGCGCATGTTCCACAACCGCGCCGCCGCCGCGCGCCGGCTCACCCTCGCCGTGGGCACACTGCGGCTGAACTGGGCCGCCAGCGGCCCGGGCGACCGCTGGGTGGAGCGGGTCCGCCGGACG
>NZ_JBHDLJ010000020.1:0-65278 GCF_041877255.1 Arthrobacter halodurans | reverse complement strand
TGTGGAGGGAGAGTCCGCCGCACGGGTCCGCTCCCCTTCCGCTTCCGGCTAGCCTCCGCCCGGTACCGGCCGGATGGTCTGTCGGCGTGTCCGGGGTCGTCCGCGACCGGTCGACGGCGTGCGGAGCGTGCGCGGCCATCCCTGTGCGCCGGACGGCGGAAGTGGTACAAAGAGCACAGCACGGTCCCTCAGAACATGCGGCCCACGGGAAGAGAGGTTCGGCTCATGGACACGACCCAGATCATATGGATTGTCGTCGCAGTTGTCGCGGTGCTGGTTGTCATCGGAATCGTCGCCGCCGTCGGCGGCAAGCGGCGCCGCCAGCGCGAAGAAGAACACCGGCAGGAGGCGCGCGAGATCCGCGACGGCGCCGCCGAAGTCGAGCTGACCGCGCGTGAACGCGAAACCGCTGCACGAAAGAGCCAGATCGCCGCCGAGGAGGCGGAAATCGAGGCGGAACGCAAACGGCGCGAGGCGCAGGCCCAGGCGGCGCGAGCCGAGGAGGCCCGCGGCGAATCCAACGAACGGCTGCGGCGTGCCGACGAACTGGACCCCGACGTCGACACGGGCCGGAAGCCCCGCGGCGGCGCATCGGACCCGCGCCGGGACGAAGCCGCGGGGGGTGCCAGTCATCCGGTGACGCACGATCCGGACGATGCGGCGCAGCCCGATGCGGCACACCCGGACGCGGCGGGCGTCCGGCCCACCGCCGCGGGCACGGCATCTGACTCCCCGACCGTCGGCGCGACCCCATCGGGGGCCACGGGTGACACGGACGACTCGGCCGGCCCGTCCGGCGCTCCGGGCTCCGGCCGGCGGGTCGATCCGGACCGGGAGGCCGACACCGAAACGGCGCCACCCCCGCCGGAAGCCGAGTCCGAGGCGGCGCGGGAGGCTCGACGAGCCGAGGGTCGGCACCGCTCGGAATGACGGAGGGACCAGTCATCCGGCCCTGACCAGCGGCGAGGCTGGCGCAGGAAGGTGATTGATTTGTACCAATCGCTTACCGCGACTACAGTTTCCCCTGTGCCACACACCACACCTCGCCCCACCGTGATCTCCGCCCGGAACCTGACCAAGAAATACGGCGACTTCACCGCCGTCGACGGCATCTCCTTCGACGTTCCCGCGGGGGAGTCCTTCGGCCTGCTCGGACCCAACGGGGCGGGTAAGTCAACCACGATGCGCATGATCGGTGGCGTCTCCCAGCGCAGCGCGGGCGACCTCACGATCATGGGGCTGGATCCCGAGGAACAGGGCCCCGAAGTACGGGCGCATCTCGGCGTCGTTCCGCAGCAGGACAACCTCGACGAGGAACTCCGCGTCCGCGACAACCTGCTCGTCTACGGCCGGTACTTCGGCCTCCCGATGAGCTACCTGCAGCCCAAGGCGGACGAACTGCTCGAGTTCGCGCAGCTGACCGACAAGAAGAAATCCCGGGTGGACGACCTTTCCGGCGGCATGAAGCGGCGCCTCACCATCGCCCGCTCGCTCATCAACGACCCCAAGATCCTGCTGCTCGACGAGCCCACCACCGGGCTGGATCCGCAGGCGCGGCACATCCTGTGGGATCGCCTGTTCCGGCTCAAGGAGCGCGGAGTCACCCTGATCCTGACCACGCACTACATGGACGAGGCGGAGCAGCTCTGCGACCGGCTCATCGTGGTGGACAAGGGCCGCATCATGGCCGAGGGGTCCCCGTCGTCGCTGATCCGCGAGTACTCGACCCGCGAGGTCCTCGAGCTGCGCTTCGGGACGGAGCGGAACGCGCACGTCGCCGCGGAGCTCCAGGGCGTCGGCGAGCGCATCGAAACCCTGCCGGACCGCGTGTTGATCTACGCGCACGACGGCGAGGCCGCCCTGGAGAACATCACCGGCCGCGGTTTCGCCCCGATCACCTCGCTGGTCCGGCGCTCGTCGCTGGAGGACGTGTTCCTCCGGCTCACCGGAAGGAGCCTCGTTGACTGAGAGCCAGCGCGGGGCAGACCCCGTGCACGACGGCGGCGCAGCCGTCGCGCGCGCCGCGGGCGCGCCGTCCGACGAGCGCTTCTTCAGCTCGGCCCTGCGCCCGCACGGGCCGGCCACCAGCGCGGCGCGGGCCCGGCGCTACGGCACCTGGTACATCGCCGAGCAGGTGCTGCGCGGCATGAAGGGGTACCTGGACGTCATCGTCGCGTACTCCATCGGCAACCCGCTGATGTATCTGTTCGCGATGGGGATCGGGCTGGCCTCCCTCGTGGATTCCAACACCGGCGCCGCGGCATTCGGCGGAGTGACCTACCTGCAGTTCATCGCCCCGAGCCTGCTCGCGTCTGCGGCGATGATGACCGCCGCCGGGGAGTTCACCTACCCGGTCATGAGCGGGTTCAAGTGGCGGCGGACGTACTACGGACCGCTGGCCTCCCCGATCACGCCACACCAGATCTGCCAGGGCCACGTGCTGGCGGTGACCATCCGGCTGGTGCTGCAGAGCGCCGTCTACCTGGCCATCGTCCTGCTCTTCGGCGCCGCGACCAGCGGCTGGGCCTGGGTCACGGTGTTCACCGCGACGCTCGCGGGCCTGGCGTTCGGCATTCCGCTGATGGCCTACGCCGCCTCCATCAAGGAGGACCGCGGGCAGTTCGCCCTGGTCCAGCGCTTCGTCGTCATGCCGCTGTTCCTGTTCTCCGGCACGTTCTTCCCGCTGTCCACGCTCCCGTGGTTCCTGCAGTGGATCGGCTGGATCTCACCCGTGTGGCACGCGACGGAGCTGGGGCGCGTGCTCAGCTACGGCTATCCCGAGCCGGGGTGGCTCACCGTCGTCCACGTGGTGTTCCTCGCCGTCCTGGCCGCCGCCGGGCTGGTCTTGGCACGCCGCATCTACGCGCAACGATTGGAGGGCTGAGATGAGCCTGGTCCAGGACGCCGACCTCGAACTGACCGCGGACACCCGGCCCTTCGCCGGTCTGTACGCCCGCAACGCCCGCGCCGTGATCGGCCGCGGACTCCTCGCGACGAAGACGAGCAATTGGGCGATCATGGTGTCCGGCTTCGTCGAGCCGGTCCTGTACCTCATCTCCATGGGCGTCGGCTTGGGCGCGCTCGTGGGCACCGTCGTCGGACCGGCGGGAACCGAGATCAGCTACGCGGCCTACATCGCGCCGGCGCTGCTCGCCGTGTCGGCGATGAACGGCGCCGTCTACGACTCCACGTGGAACGTCTTTTTCAAGATGAACTTCGGCAAGCTGTACCAGAACATGCTCTACACCTCGCTCGGGCCGCTGGACGTGGCCATCGGGGAGATCTTCCTCGCGTTGCTGCGCGGATTCCTCTACGCCACCGGGTTCACGGCGATCATGGGCGTCATGGGACTGATCACCACATGGTGGGCGCTGCTGATGGTGCCGGCCTCGGTGCTGATCGCGTTCGGCTTCGCGTCGATCGGCATGGGCATCACGTCCTTCATGAAGACCTTCCAGCAGATGGACTGGATCAACTTCGTGATGCTGCCGATGTTCCTCTTCTCGGCGACCTTCTACCCGCTGAGCGTCTACCCGCAGGCCATCCAGTGGCTCATCCAGGCCATGCCGCTGTGGCACGGCGTCGAGTTGCTGCGGCAGCTGAGCGTGGGGGCCTTCAACGGCATGACGGCGGTGCACGTCCTCTACTACGTGCTGTTGATCGTGGTGGGGATGGTGCTGACGACCACCCGGCTGCGCGCCCTGTTCCTCAGGTAGCGGGCGCCCGGGAGGTTCAGCGTCCGCGGCCGGCGTTGTAGTCTGTGGGATACGCCAACCCCGAGGAGACCCGATGATCGGCACCTGGCACGCCGTCGTGTTCGACTGCGAGGACACCGAATCCCTCGCGGCCTTCTACGAGGAAATCCTCGGGATGGTACGGGTCCAGCACGACGACGATGGGTGGATCACGATCGGCGACGCTCCGGACCGGCCGGCGATCGCCTTCCAGCGGGTGGACGTCTACGTCCCGCCGGAGTGGCCGGGACACCTCCACCCGCAGCAGGCGCACCTGGACATCCGGGTGGCCGACCTCGACCTCGCCGAGGAGCAGGTGCTCAAGCTCGGGGCCACGTCGATGAACACCGGCGGGCAGAACTACCGGGTCTACCTGGATCCGCAGCGGCACCCGTTCTGCCTCGTCGCCTGGTAGCGGGGCGTCCCGCCCGAAGTCGGCCGGTTCACGCGCCCAGCCGGCGCCCCTGCACGACCCAGTAGAGCCCCCCGACGGCGAGGACGAAGAGACCGAGCGCCAGATACGTCGTCGCGGGGCCGTGGGCCTGCACCAGCAGCCCGGCCAGCATCGGGCCGAAGCCCATCCCGGCGTCGATGCCGAGGAAAAACGTCGACGTCGCCATCCCGATGCGTTCCCTCGGGACGCGCGTCACGGCGATGGTCTGCGCGGCCGAGAGCAGGTTCCCCTGGCCGAGCCCGACCAGCACCGCCGCCGCCAGCAGCCACGGCAGGGACGTGGCCGTGGCGAGCAGCAGCAGCCCCGCGGCGAAGACCGCGAACGCGGGAAGCATCACCGGGTTGTACCCGCGCCGGTCCATCAGCGGGCCGGTCCACGGCCGGGACACCAGCACCGCGACCGCGTAGGCCAGGAAGAAGAACGAGACGCCCGGGCCGAGGCCCCGCTCGTCGGCGAAGACGCCGAGATACGTCACGACCGACGCGTACCCGATGGTGAAGAGGCCTCCGACGGCGGCGATGGGCAGGACCGCTGGCTCGAGCAGCCGGGCCCACGGGCCGCGGCGCGCCGGGGGAGCGGCGTCGGGCCCGTCCGGCGCGGAGCCCGTCGGGGCGGTCGACACCCCCTCGGCGGCCCGCGGGTCCGCCGGCACGGCGAGCAGCAGCAACACGGAGACGAGCGACGTGGCCGAAGCGAGCCAGAGCACCGCGTCGAAGCCGAGCGCGCGCGACAGCGCCAGACCCACCAGCGCACCCGCCGCGACACCGATGACCGTGCTGGAGGCGTAGTGGCTGGTTCCCTCGCCCACCCGGAGGCGCGGGATCCGCGAGACGGCGACGGTTGCCGCGACGCTGCTGCAGATCCCGAACGCCATGCCGTGGAGGATCCTGGCCGCGATGGTGAGTCCGAGGGAGTCGATGAGCAGATGCAGCGGGGGCATGGCCACGAAGACCGCCATGCAGGCGGCGAAGACCGCCTTATGGGGGAAGCGTTCCATCAACGGTCCCGCGAAGACGCGGGAGACGAGCGCGCCGACGATGAAGATGCTGGCCACCAGCCCGCCCGTGGCGTCGCCGACCGCGAAACGGGAGATGGACTGGGCCGCGAAGGTCGACAACAGCAGGTGGGCGTTGAAGAAGACGAGCCCGCTGGCGACGCTGGCCAGCACGAAGCCCGGTGTCCACAGCCTCGCGGCCGCCGCGGCCGCGGCTCCGTGACCGGGGGTGGGGCCGTCCGCTAACCGGGAGCCCGCCGCCGGGTCGACCGGGGAACGGGGATCGTCGTTGCTCATGGAAAGCAACGATAGGTCGCGCCCGGCCGGCGGCGGAATCCTTGACGCGCCGTTCCGCCCCGCGGAAGGGACCGTCGCGTCCCCGTCCGCGTCCCGCGCCGCACCCGCGCCAAGCACTGGACGGCCCGTGTTCGCCCACGGTTGAACCTGTCGGGGTGTTGGGCGGGCGTTTGAGAGAATGGGCCCATGCAATCACTCGGCAAGGCCTCCGGTCCCGCGCAGGACAAGAAGATCACGCTGAAGGCGAGCACGCTCTCGCTCGCGGTCATGGTGACGGTATTCCTCGTCGCGGTGGTGTTCGCGGCCAACGAGAACGACGTCATCGGCTGGATCGTGGCGCTCGTGTCCCTCGGCTGGCTCATGCTCGCCGCCTTCCTCGTGTTCGGGCTGCGCCGCGGCGCCCAGAAAATGAGCGACCAGATCAAGAGCGCGACCGCGAGCATGGCCCCGCGGGCCGACGCGCAGGTGGAGACCGTCGTGATCGACGAGTACACCCGGACCCGGGACCTGAAGCTGGACCATTCGTTCAAGATCGTCCAGGTGCAGGTCGGGGTCATCAAGGAGCACCGCGACCAGCCGGGGGACGCCGCGCGCGGCATGGTGGACCGCGCCGTCGAAACCATCGAGATCACCGCGCACAACGCGCGGGAGATGATGAAGCCGTCCGGCGGATCGCAGCCGCTGTCCGGCGAGGTCATCGACTAGTCCTTTTTCGGTAAGCTGGATCGGGTGAGCCCTGCAGTGGAAACAAACGCGACCAAGAACGACGGCGCCCTGCGCGTCGCGTCCGTCAACGTCAACGGCGTCCGCGCCGCCTACAAGCGCGGCATGGCGGACTGGCTGGCGGACCGCGACGTCGACGTCCTGTGCCTGCAGGAGGTCCGGGCGCCCGACGCGATCCTCCGCGGCCTTCTGGGCGACGGATGGCACATCCTGCATGCCGAGGCCGAGGCCAAGGGCCGCGCCGGCGTCGCGATCGCCTCGCGGCAGGAGCCCGTGGCCACGCGCAACCACATCGGCGACGACTTCTTCACCACGTCGGGACGCTGGGTCGAGGCGGATTTCACCGTCGACGGCGGCCAGGTCCTCACCGTGGTGAGCGCCTACGTGCACTCCGGCGAGGCCGACACCCCCAAGCAGGTGGACAAGTACCGCTTCCTCGACGTCATGGCGACGCGCCTGCCTGCCCTGGGGGCCGAGAAGGACCACGCGCTCGTCGTCGGCGACCTCAACGTCGGGCACACCACCCGGGACATCAAGAACTGGAAGGGCAACGTCAAGCGCGCCGGCTTCCTGCCGGCGGAGCGCGCCTACTTCGACCGCTTCTTCGGCGAGGAGATCGGGTGGAAGGACGTGCACCGCGAGCTCGCCGGCGACGTCGACGGCCCCTACACCTGGTGGTCGTGGCGCGGACAGGCCTTCGACAACGACACGGGCTGGCGCATCGACTACCAGATGGCCACCCCCGGGCTCGCCGCCCGCGCGACGAACGCCGTCGTCGACCGCGCGGCCAGCTACGACGCGCGCTTCTCCGACCACGCCCCCCTGGTCGTCGACTACCAGTTCTAGAAGGACCACGCCATGAACCCCGCACACTCCGCCGTCCAACGGCCGCGCGTCCTCTCCGGCATGCAGCCCTCCGCCGACTCGCTGCACCTGGGCAACTACCTGGGTGCGCTGGTGAACTGGGTGAAGACGCAGGACGAGTACGACGCGTTCTTCTTCATCCCCGACCTCCACGCCATCACGGTCCCCCACGACCCGGCGCAGCTGCGCGAGCGCACGCGCCGGACCGCCGCGCAGTACATCGCCGGCGGGATCGACGTCGAGCGGTCCACGCTGTTCGTGCAGTCGCAGGTGCCTGAGCACGCGCAGCTCGCCTGGGTGCTGAACTGCATCACCGGCTTCGGCGAGGCCGCGCGCATGACGCAGTTCAAGGACAAGAGCGCCAAGGCCGGCCAGGAGGCCGCCAGCGTCGGGCTGTTCACGTACCCGGTCCTCATGGCCGCCGACATCCTGCTCTACCAGCCGCAGGGCGTGCCGGTCGGCGACGACCAGCGCCAGCACGTCGAGCTGGCCCGCGACCTCGCGCAGCGCTTCAACCACCGCTTCGGCGAGACGTTCACCGTTCCCGAGGCCCTCATCCAGAAGGAGGGCGCGCGCATCTACGACCTCCAGGAACCGACGTCGAAGATGTCCAAGTCGGCCTCCAGCCCGAACGGGCTGATCAACATCCTGGACGATCCGAAGGTCACGGCCAAGCGCATCAAGTCGGCGGTCACCGACGCCGACACGCGCGTCGCCTACGACCGGCAGGCCAAGCCCGGTGTGTCCAACCTCCTGGAGATCCTCTCGACGATCAGCGGCACCCCCGTGGCCCGGCTGGTGGAGGAGTACGAGGGCCGGATGTACGGCCACCTCAAGGCCGACGTCGCCGAGGCCGTCGTCGCGCGCATCCGGCCGATCCGCGACCGCACCCTCGAGCTGCTGGACGACACCGCCGAGCTGGACCGGCTTCTGGCGCACGGCGCGGCCAAGGCCCGGGAGACGGCCGCCGCCACGTTGTCGGCCGTCTACGACAACGTGGGCTTCCTGCGGTCGGGCGCGCCGGCCGAGCTCCCCGAAGGCGGCCCCCGCCTCGCCGGGACGGTGCTGTAGGCCGTGCGCCACGCGGCGGGCGGCCCGGCGGAGGCGGTGGGGGAGGAACGGGCCGGCCCCGGATCCTCCGCCGGACTGAATTGCGTCGGCATCGTCATCCGCCTGCCCGAGTCCCTGAGCAGGGAGCTCGAGCGCTGGCGGGCGTCCTTCGGGGACCCGCTGGCCGCCGTCGTGCCCCCGCACATCACCCTGGTGACCGGCACGGACACCGACGACTGGGAGCGGGCCCGGGAGCACGTGCGGAGCGTCGCGCGGCGGGGCCGCCCCTTCAGCCTGCGCCTGCGCGGTACGGGGACCTTCCGCCCCGTCACCCCCGTCGTGTACCTCAACATCGCCGAGGGGTGGGACGAATGCGTCCGGCTCCACCGGATGCTCCAGTCCGGCCCCCTGGCCAGCGACCTGGAGTTCGCCTACCACCCGCACCTCACGGTCGCCCACGACGTGACCGACGCGGGCATGGACTACGCCATGAGCGTCCTCGGCGACTACGACGCCGCGTTCCGGGTCGAGTCGATCGGCCTGTTCGAGCACGACGTCACCGGGCTGTGGACACTGCGTGAGGAGCTGACCCTTGGCGGGAACGGGCCGGAGGACAACTAGCACGACGCCGTCGCGCGGCGCCGTGGGCAGCGCGGCGGGGAGTTCGGCCGTGGTGGCCGCCGCGGCGTCGTCCGGGACGGATCCCGCGGAGCCCGTGGACCCGCTGGACCGCGCGGAGCTGCGCGCCGAGGCGATCCGCAAGCGCGCCGCGTGGGGCAAGACCCGGCGGGAGAAGGCCGGTCCCGTGGCCGAGGCCCTCGCCGCGGGCGGGTGGTTCATGGCGCGGATGGGGTCGCGGCGGCCCTTCCGCGCCCTGCGGCTCTACCTGCTGCGGCACGGGCCGTTGCTGGCCGCCGGCATCGCCTACAACCTGTTCTTCTCTGTCGCCGCCATGCTCGTGGTGGGGTTCTCCATCCTCGGGCTGATCGTCAGCGGCAACACCGAGCTGCAGGAGATCATCGTCGCCTTCGTCGCCCGCACCGTCCCGGGGCTGATCGACACGGGCGAGGGAGGGCTGGCCCAGCCCGAGGACCTCTTCGACGCGAGCGCCTTCGGCTGGTCGCTGGTGATCTCCACCGCGGCCATGCTGATCACGTCGCTGGGCTGGATCGCGGGCCTGCGAACGGGCATGCGGGGCATCTTCGGGATCCCGCCGGAAACGACCAACCCTGTCCTGGCGAAGGTCCGGGACCTGGGCGTGCTGGCGCTGCTGGCGGTGTCGCTGATCATCACCACGGTCCTGGCGCTGGCGGTCGGCACGGCGTTGGACTGGGTCACTGGGCTGCTGCGGCTGGATTCGGCGCTCGCGGCGCCGTTGGCGCGTGCCGGTGGCATCGCCGTGATGCTGGTGCTGGACGCCGCCGTCGCGGTGGTCCTCTTCCGCCTGGGGTCGGGGATCCGCATGCCGCGCCGCGTCATGTTCCAGGCGGCGGTGCTCGCCGCCGTCGGGTCCACGGTCCTGCGCTTCTTCAGCTCGTCGCTCCTGGGCAGTGTCAGCCGCAACCCGCTGCTCGCCTCGTTCGCGGTCGTGCTGGGCCTGTTCGTCTGGTTCTACCTACTCAGCCAGGTCTACCTGCTGGCCACCGCATGGGGCGCCGTGGGCACGGCCGACGCCGCGGCGCGCGACGGCGCGGCGACGACAGGCGGCGGCCTGCGGCGCAGGGCGATGCGCATGCGGAGGTCGGCCCGCGCCGCGAAGAGCCGCGAACCCGCGGGCGCGGCGGACTGGCCGCCCGGCACGTAGGTCCGGTGGGAACCGGCGGGGACCGGCCCGTGGGGGCCTGCCCGCGCTAGTCCCGTTCCCCGAGGTAGGGCTCGGCCCACACCGCGATCATCCGCGCGGCCCGCTGCCCGTGGACGCGCCCGGTCAGGAGGTGGTCTGCACCGTCCAGGGCAAAGAACGACTTGGGGTGCTTGGCGGCGGCGAAGATGTCCCCGGCGTTGGCGACGCCCACCGTGTTGTCGGTGGGGGAGTGCATCACCATCAGGGCGGCCCCGAGGTCCCGGATGCACGCGGAGAGGTCGTGCTCCTCGAGGTCCTTCACGAACGCCCGCGTCACCTCGAGGCTACGGGTCCCCAAGACGAGTTCGGCGCTGCCGTTGGCCTCGATCTCGTCGAGGAGGTGGCCGATGGTCTTCTCCAGGTGCCGGGGCGAGTACGGCGCACCGATGGTCGCGACGGCGCGCGGCCCGACCTCGCCGGCGGCGGCGAGGACGGCCGCGCCCCCCAACGAGTGCCCGACCAGCAGGTCGACCCGGTGCCCCCGCTCCCGCAGCGCGCGCGCCGCGAGGACGGTGTCCCGCGTCTTGAGGCCGAAGGACGTGTCGGCGAAGCGCCCCCCGGAGTGCCCGAGGCCGAGGTTGTCGAACCGCAGCATGGCGATCCCCTCGGCGGCCAGGCCCCGGCAGACCCGCACCGCGGCCAGCGAGTCCTTGCCGAGCGTGAAGCCGTGGGAGAAGACGCCCCAGCCGGCGGGTTCGCCGTCCGGGAGGTCGATGACGCCCGCGAGCTCGGCGCCGCTGGCGCTGGTGAACGTGATCTTCTCGCTGGGCATGGCGGTCGCTCGTTTCGTCGTGGTGGGGTGGTGCGGGTCCCGACGCGACGAAGGCGCCGCGGCCCGGAACCGGCCGGTCTCTCCGTGGTGTGGGGGAGAGACCGGATCCGGTGCCGGCCGCGGCGCCTTCGGGGCCGGTGGCTACATCGCGCGGGAGAGGATGGCCTGCTTGACCTCGGCGATCGCCTGCGTGACCTGGATGCCGCGGGGGCAGGCCTCGGTGCAGTTGAAGGTGGTGCGGCAGCGCCACACGCCTTCCTTGTCGTTGAGGATCTCCAGGCGCATGTCGCCGGCGTCGTCGCGCGAGTCGAAGATGAAGCGGTGCGCGTTGACGATCGCGGCCGGGCCGAAGTACTGCCCGTCCGTCCAGAAGACGGGGCAGGAGGACGTGCACGCGGCGCAGAGGATGCACTTCGTCGTGTCGTCGTAGCGCTCCCGGTCCTCGGCGGACTGGTACCGCTCGCCCGACGGCTCGTGGCCCTTGGCGATGAGGAACGGCATGACCTCGCGGTAGGACTGGAAGAACGGCTCCATGTCCACGATCAGGTCCTTCTCCACCGGCAAGCCCTTGATGGCCTCCACGGTGATGGGCTTGTTCGTGTCCAGGTCCTTGAGGAGCGTCTTGCAGGCCAGGCGGTTGCGGCCGTTGATGCGCATCGCGTCGGACCCGCAGACGCCGTGGGCGCAGGAGCGGCGGAACGACAGCGATCCGTCGTGCTCCCACTTGACCTTGTGGAGGGCGTCCAGCACGCGGTCCGTGCCGTACATGGTCAGCTGGAAGTCCTCCCAGGCGGCCTCCTCCGAGACCTCCGGGTTGTAGCGCCGCACGCGCAGCGTGATGTCGAACTGCGGGATCTCCCCGCCGCCGCCGACCCCGGGGGCGAGCTCGACCTTGGAAGGGGCATCCGGGATTTCTGTGCTCATCAGTACTTACGCTCCATCGGCTGGTAACGGGTGAAGATCACGGGCTTCGTGTCGAAACGCATGCCCTTGACGCCCTCGGTTTCCGCCTCAGCGTCGCGGTAGATCATGGAATGCTTCATGAAGTTGGCGTCGTCGCGGTCCGGGAAGTCCTCGCGGAAGTGGCCGCCGCGGGACTCGTGCCGGTGCATGGCCGCCACGGTCATGACCTCGGCCATGTCCAGGAGGAAGCCCAGCTCCACGGCCTCGAGCAGGTCCAGGTTGAAGCGCTTCCCCTTGTCCTGGACGCTGATGTTGGCGTACCGCCGGCGCAGGGCCTCGATGTCGGCCAGCGTTTCGGCGATGGTCTCCCCGCTGCGGAACACCTGCATGTTCAGGTCCATGGTGTCCTGCAGGTCCTTGCGGATCGCGGCCACGCGCTCGGTGCCCGTGCCGTTGCGCATCTGCTCCAGCAGGGCGACCGTCTCGGCGGCGGAGTCCTCGGGAAGCTCGACCCAGTCGGCCGTCTTGGAGTACTCGGCGGCCTGGATGCCGGCGCGCTTGCCGAACACGTTGATGTCCAGCAGCGAGTTCGTGCCAAGGCGGTTGGAGCCGTGGACGGAGACGCAGGCGACCTCGCCCGCGGCGAACAGGCCGGGGACGACCGTGTCGTTGTCCTGGAGCACCTCGGTGTCGATGTTGGTCGGCACGCCGCCCATGACGTAGTGCGCGGTCGGGAAGACCGGCACCGGCTCGGTGTACGGTTCGACGCCGAGGTAGGTCCGGGCGAACTCGGTGATGTCCGGGAGCTTGGCGTCGATGTGCGCCGGCTCCAGGTGCGTGAGGTCGAGCAGGACGTAGTCCTTGTTCGGCCCGCAGCCGCGGCCCTCGCGGACCTCGTTGGCCATCGACCGGGCGACGATGTCGCGCGGGGCCAGGTCCTTGATGGTCGGCGCGTAGCGCTCCATGAAGCGCTCGCCCTCGGAGTTGCGCAGGATCGCGCCCTCGCCGCGGGCCGCCTCGGAGAGCAGGATGCCCAGGCCGGCCAGGCCGGTCGGGTGGAACTGGATGAACTCCATGTCCTCCAGCGGGATGCCCCGGCGGAACGCGATGCCCATGCCGTCGCCGGTGAGCGTGTGCGCGTTCGAGGTGGTCTTGTAGACCTTGCCGACGCCGCCCGTGGCGAACACGACGGACTTCGCCTGGAAGACGTGCAGCTCGCCGCTGGCGAGGTCGTAGGACACGACGCCGGCCACGCGCTTCTGCAGGTAGGTGGTGCCGTCGGCGCGGACGGCCTCCTCCTCGACGGTCAGGAGGTCCAACACGTAGTACTCGTTGTAGAACTCGACGTTGTGCTTCACGCAGTTCTGGTACAGGGTCTGGAGGATCATGTGCCCGGTGCGGTCCGCTGCGTAGCAGGCGCGGCGCACGGGCGCCTTGCCGTGGTCGCGCGTGTGCCCGCCGAACCGGCGCTGGTCGATCTTGCCCTCGGGCGTGCGGTTGAACGGCAGGCCCATCTTCTCCAGGTCGAGGACCGCGTCGATGGCCTCCTTGGCCATGACCTCCGCGGCGTCCTGGTCGACGAGGTAGTCGCCGCCCTTCACCGTGTCGAAGGTGTGCCACTCCCAGTTGTCCTCTTCGACGTTGGCGAGCGCGGCGCACATGCCGCCCTGCGCGGCGCCCGTGTGCGAGCGCGTGGGGTAGAGCTTGGTGAGGACCGCCGTGCGCGCGCGCTGGCCGGACTCGATGGCCGCGCGCATGCCGGCGCCGCCTGCGCCGACGATGACGACGTCGTACTTATGTACCTGCATACCGGATGTTCTCTCTTATCTCTGGAATCTCGACTCGACGACGTGCGCCGGGACTACGGGCACATCTCGAGGGTGGACCCCGGGATGCACGGATCGAACGTGAAGATCACGAGCGTGCCGAGCACGATGATCGCGACCGTGCAGAAGTAGAGGACCGTCTTCAGCCAGAAGCGCGTGCCGTCCTTGTCCGCGTAGTCGTTGATGATGGTGCGCACGCCGTTGGTTCCGTGCAGCATGGCGAGCCAGAGCATGGCCAGGTCCCAGAACTGCCAGACGGGGTTGGCCCACTTGCCGGCGACGAAACCGAAGTCGATGCCGTGCACGCCCTCGTCGACCAGGAGGTTGACGAAGAGGTGGGCGAAGATCAGGACCACCAGGACGAGGCCGGAGAGGCGCATGAAGAGCCATGCCGCCATCTCGAAGTTGCCGCCCTTGTCCTTCGAGCGGTTGTACTTCGGGTCGATGCGGCCCGAGCGGGGAGCGACGAATTCAGTCGTGGCCATGGCTTAGTAACCTCCGAACGAGAGGGAGAGGTGGCGGATGGCGAAGCCGATCATGGCGACGGCCCAGACGACGAGCACACCCCACAGGAGCTGGCGGTGGTACTTGGGACCCTGCTTCCAGAAGTCGACCAGGATCAGACGCAGCCCGTTGAAGGCGTGGAACATGATGGCGGCGACGAGACCCAGCTCGCCGAGCGCCATCAGGGGGTTCTTGTAGCTCTCCATCACGGCGTCGTAGGCCCCGGGCGACACGCGCACCAGTGACGTGTCCAGCACGTGCACCAGAAGGAAAAAGAAAATGACGACACCCGTAATGCGGTGCCCCACCCAAGACCACATGCCTTCGCGGCCGCGGTAGAGGGTGCCTGACGAAGTCTTCGACACTGAAATAACCTCCATGCATCGCATAGGCGCTTGTGCGGTTTCCACACAAAAAATTGGCCGCCGTGCGTGAGCGTTCCTAGCCCGATCCTAGACTACGTACCCCCCGCGGGGTCATCAATCGGGTCCACCCTGTGACCATGCTCACGAATGCGTCGCGGCCCCGCGGAATCCCGCGGCAATTGCGCAACGCGGGCGTGCGCTAAATGCCGCGCTGAGGTGCGGGGGAGGGCCGGGGGCATCGGATAACCTGAGCGCATGAACACTGATCCACTGGGACGCTTCCACTGCGTCATTCCCGCGGGTGGCGTCGGGACGCGGCTGTGGCCGCTTTCGCGCGCCGCGGCCCCGAAGTTCCTGCACGACCTCACGGGGTCGGGCACCACGCTGATCCGCGCGACCTACGACCGCCTGGCCCCCCTGGTGGGGGACCGGGTCATGGTCGTGACCGGCCAGGCGCACCGCCTCGCGGTGCTGGGGCAGCTCCCCGAGCTCGACGACCACAACCTGGTGCTGGAGAGCGAACCCAAGGACTCGGCAGCCGCGATCGGGCTGGCAGCCGCCATCCTGCACCGCCGCGACCCGGAGACGATCATGGGGTCGTTCGCCGCGGACCAGGTGATCGGTCCGGTGGACGTGTTCCAGCAGGCCGTCCGCGAGGCCGTGTGCACCGCGGCGACCGGCAAGATCGTCACGATCGGGATCCGGCCCACCGTCGCCTCGACCGCCTTCGGCTACATCCGCCGCGGGGAGCGGCTCGACGTCCCCGGAGCGCCGAGCGCGACGCACGTCGTCGAATTCGTGGAAAAGCCCGACGAGGAGGTCGCCCGGGGCTACGTGGAGAACGGCGACTACTTCTGGAACGCCGGCATGTTCGTCGCCCCGGTCTCGCTCATGCTCGCGCACCTGGAGCGCAACGAGCCGGAGCTGCACGCCGGGATCGTGGAGATCGCCGAGGCCTGGGACACCGCCGGTCGCGACGAGACCATGGACCGCGTCTGGCCCGGCCTGCCGAAGATCGCGATCGACTACGCGGTCGCCGAGCCCGCGGCCGCCGTGGGCGACGTCGCGATGATCCCCGGGCTCTTCACGTGGGACGACGTCGGCGATTTCGCGGCGATCGGACGCCTGAATCCCGCCTCGGAGAACAGCCGCATGACGGTGCTCGGCGAGGGCGCCCGCGTGTACTCCGATCGCGCCTCCGGCGTCGTGGTCTCGGACACCAAGCGCGTGATCGCCCTCATCGGCATCGAGGACGTCGTCATCGTCGACACCCCCGACGCCCTGCTGGTCACGACCAAGGAGCACGCACAGTCCGTCAAGGAGGCCGTCGCGGCCCTGAAGGCCTCCGGCGACGTCGACGTCCTGTAGCCGTCCGGTGGTGCCCGAAGCGCCGGTCCGTGACGGCGTTCCGTTGCGCTGGCGGGGGATCGGCGCTCTTGGACGTAGGGTTTGAAGGGTGAGATCCGCAACCGGCAACGAGCCGCACCTTCCGTTCCTGGGCGACTGGGTGGAGCCCCTGATGGACCACCTGGTGGCCTTCCGCCGCGACGTGCACGCGAATCCCGAGCTCTCCTTCCACGAGTTCCGGACCACCGATGCCATCGTGGCCGCCCTTGAGGACGCCGGGCTGAGCCCCGTGCGGCTCGAGGACACCGGGGCCTACGTGGATGTGGGCGCGGGCCCGATCGCGCTCGGGCTGCGGGCCGACATCGACGCGCTGCCGATCCTGGAGGAGACCGACCTGCCGTACGCGTCCACCCGGACCGGCGTGTGCCACGCCTGCGGGCACGACGTCCACACCACGGTCATGCTCGGCGTCGCGCTCACGCTCAAGCGCCTGCTCGACGCCGGCCGGCTGCACGGGAGGGTCCGGGTGGTCTTCCAGCCCGCCGAGGAGACCATGCCCGGTGGCGCGCTGGCCGTCATCGAGCAGGGCGTGCTGGACGACGTCCCGCGCATCCTGGCACTGCACTGCGAGCCGCGCATCGATGCCGGCACCATCGGCACGCGCATCGGCGCGATCACCAGCGCCAGCGACACCATCAAGATCGAGCTCACGGGCCGCGGGGGCCACACCTCGCGGCCGCACCTGACCGAGGACCTCGTCTTCGCCCTCGCCGAGATCGCGGTCAACGTGCCGGCGGTGCTGAACCGCCGCATCGACGTGCGCAGCGCCGTGTCGGTGGTGTGGGGCCAGATCCACGCGGGTTCGGCCCCCAACGCGATCCCGGCGACCGGCTACATGGCGGGAACCATGCGCTGCCTCGATGGCGACGCCTGGCAGGACGCCGGCAAGATGCTGGACGAGGTGGTCCGGCAGGTCGCGGTGCCCTACGGGGTGGACGTCAAGCTGGAGCACATCCGCGGCGTCCCCCCGGTGGTCAACGCGGAGGCGGAGACCGACCTCATCGAGGACGCCGCCCGGTCCGAGATCGGGTCCGGGGCGATCGTGCTGACCCCGCAGTCCATGGGCGGGGAGGACTTCGCGTGGATGACCAACAAGATCCCGGGGTCGATGATGCGCCTCGGCACCCGGACGCCCGGCGGCGAGACCTACGACCTCCACCGCGGCGACTACGCCCCGGACGAGCGGGCCATCAACACCGGCGTGCGCGTGATGGCCGCCGCGGCGTTGCGCGCGATCGCGGAGCTGAACGCGCGCTGAACGCGCGCTGATCCGGGCGCGCGGGCGCGCCCGGCGCCGGTGCGCCCGGCCCGCCGGACCGCAGGGTTTACCGCTTGGTAACAAATCGTCAACGATCTGGAGATGCCGCCTCCCGTAGGGTGGTGGCCACGGGGCTGCCGCGGCTAGTGTGAGTGCGTTAATCTCGGGCGCCGCCGCGCCCGGGGTTCAGCACGCCCCGGGGACAACAGAACACTCGTGCGGACACCCGCCGCGGCCCGTGCTGGGCACCACTCTTAATGGAGGAACTTTGAAGAATTCACTGCGCAGGATCCAGCGCTCCACCGGTGTGGCCGCGGCCGTTCTGGGCGCATCCGCCCTCGTCCTCACGGGCTGCGGCGCCGCTCCGGAGGCGTCCCCGTCCGGTTCCGCGACGGGCTCCGCCTCGGCGTCCGTGCCGGCGGGTGCCGCCGACTACACGGGCTGCATCGTCTCCGACTCGGGCGGCTTCGAGGACCGGTCGTTCAACCAGTCCTCCTACGAGGGCCTGACCCAGGCCAAGGAGGAACTGGGCATCCAGACGAAGCAGGCCGAGTCCCAGGCCGCCACCGACTTCGAGCCGAACCTCAACTCGATGGTCCGGGGCGGCTGCGACCTGACCGTCACCGTCGGCTTCCTGCTCGCGGACGCCACGAAGAAGATCGCCGCCGGGAACCCGGACGCCCACTTCGCCATCGTCGACGACAACTCGATCGAGGCCGAGAACGTCAAGCCGATCATCTACGACACGGCGCAGGCCGCGTTCCTCGCCGGCTACCTCGCCGCGGGAACCACCGAGACGGGGAAGGTCGCCACGTACGGCGGCATGAACATCCCCACCGTCACCATCTTCATGGACGGCTTCGCCGAGGGCGTCGCCCACCACAACGAGACGAAGGGCACCGACGTCGAGGTCCTCGGTTGGGACGCCGACGCGCAGAACGGCACCTTCACGGGCGACTTCGAGAACCAGGGCAAGGGCAAGACCAACACCACCAACTTCGTCAACGAGGGCGCGGACATCATCCTCCCCGTCGCCGGACCGGTGGGGCTGGGCACGCTGGACGCCGTCAAGGAACTCAACGCCGGCGGCAAGGACGTCAAGGTCATCTGGGTCGACTCCGACGGCTACGAGACCGTTCCCAACGGCAAGGAGTTCATCCTGACCTCCGTCATGAAGCTCATGGGCGAGGCCGTGGGCGACGTCATCTCCGAGGACGTCGCGGGCAACTGGGACAACACCCCGTACGTGGGCACCCTGGAGAACGAGGGCGTCGCCCTGGCGCCGTTCCACGACTTCGATGCCGACGTCACCGACGAGATGAAGGCCGAGCTGGAGCAGCTCAAGGCCGACATCATCGCCGGCACCGTCAAGGCGGAGTCCCCCTCCAGCCCGAAGTAGTTCCGGGTGCCCCGCGAGGGGCCGATCCCGCCCACGGGCCGAGCGCCGAACGCGCCGTCCGTCCCCGCAGGGCTCCTGTGGGGACGGACGGCGCGCTTGCTGACCGGCCCCGACGGCGGGCGACTACGCTGGTCACTGACCGCCCCGCGCCGGGGCACGGTCCCCGGGAACGGCGGACCACACCAGAAGGGAACAAAGGTACGACGTGAAACTCGAGCTTCGGGGCATCACCAAGAGATTCGGATCGTTCACGGCCAACGACCACATCGACGTGGTCGTGGAGTCCGGAAAGGTCCATGCCCTCCTGGGGGAGAACGGCGCGGGCAAGTCCACGCTGATGAACGTCCTCTTCGGCCTCTACGAGGCGACCGAGGGCGAGATCCTCATCGACGATTCGCCCGTGCGCTTCAACGGTCCCGGGGACGCCATGGCGGCCGGCATCGGCATGGTGCACCAGCACTTCATGCTGGTGCCCGTCTTCACCGTCGCCGAGAACGTGGCCCTGGGCGACGAGTCCACCCGCGGCCCGGGGGTGCTCGACCTCGAGACGACGCGCCGCCGGATCCGCGAGATCTCCGACCGGTACGGGTTCCACGTCGACCCCGACGCGCTCGTCGAGGACCTCCCCGTGGGTGTGCAGCAGCGCGTGGAAATCATCAAGGCGCTCGTGCGCAACGCCCGGATCCTGATCCTCGACGAGCCCACCGCCGTGCTCACGCCGCAGGAGACCGACGAGCTGCTCGGCATCATCGGCCAGCTCCGCGACTCCGGCACCGCGATCGTGTTCATCTCCCACAAGCTCCGCGAGGTCAAGGCGATCTCCGACACCATCACCGTCATCCGCCGCGGCAAGGTCGTGGGCACGGCGGACCCGACGGCGTCGACGACGGAGCTGGCGTCCCTGATGGTCGGCCGCTCCGTGATGCTGAGCCTGGACAAGGCCCCGGCCGTCCCCGGCGAGGAGACCTTCCGGGTCGAGCACCTCACCGTGCTCTCGGACACCGGGCAGCGGCTGCTGGACGACGTCAGCTTCGGCATCTCCCGCGGGGAGATCCTGGCCGTCGCCGGAGTCCAGGGGAACGGGCAGACCGAGCTCACGGAGGCCATCATGGGCCTGCTGGGCCACGTCTCGGGCTCCGTGACCCTCGAGGGCCGGCAGCTCGTGGGGCGGTCGGTGAAGCAGATCATCCGCGGCGGCGTCGGGTTCGTCCCCGAGGACCGCAGCACGGACGGACTCGTGGGCACGTTCACGGTCGCCGAGAACCTCGTCCTGAACCAGTACGACCGCGCCCCGTTCGCCAGCGGCCTGGGCATGAAGCCCGCCGTGATCGCGCGGAACGCGGACGAGAAGATCGGCGAATACGACATCCGCACCCAGGGCGGACAGATCAACGTCGGGACGCTCTCCGGAGGCAACCAGCAGAAGGTCGTCATGGCCCGCGAGCTGTCCCGGCCCCTCAAGCTCTTCATCGCCTCGCAGCCGACGCGCGGCGTCGACGTCGGCTCCATCGAGTTCCTGCACCGCCGGATCATCGCCGAGCGCGACGCGGGGACGCCGGTGATGATCGTGTCCACCGAGCTGGACGAGGTCACGGAGCTCGCCGACCGCATCGCCGTGCTCTACAAGGGGCGGCTCGTGGGCATCGTGCCCGGGGACACCCCGCGCGATGTGCTCGGCCTGATGATGGCGGGAGCCGCCTCAGACGGCGCCGCACCGCACACCACCGACCAGACAGGGACCGACCATGACTGACGCCGAGAACCTGCCGGGCACGCGCCCCGAGGCGGACCCGGCACCGCAGCATCCGACGGCGGGGGCGCGGCCCGTGCCGGGCGGCGCCCCGGCCGGCAACACCCCCGCCCAGCTGGCCGAGGCCGGCAACACCCCCGCCCAGCTGGCCGAGGCCGGCCACACCCCGGGGGAGGGGCCGGGCCCGCTGCGGCGCATGGTCACCGGCGACGGGCTGATCGTGATCCTCGCGATCGTGCTGTCGCTGCTGGTGGGCGCCGTGCTGATCGCCCTCACCGACGAGCGCGTCCAGGCGACCGCGGGCTACTTCTTCGCGCGGCCGGGCGACACGCTCGCCGCCGCCTGGACCGCGGTGTCCGAGGCGTACGGAGCGCTCTTCCGCAGCTCCATCTACAACACGCAGGCCGACAGCTTCGCCGACGCGATCTACCCGCTCACCGAGACGCTCACCGTGGCGACGCCGCTGATCCTCGCCGGACTCGGCGTGGCCCTGGCGTTCCGCGTGGGACTGTTCAACATCGGCGCGCAGGGCCAGATCATCCTCGGCGCCCTGCTCGCCGGCTGGGTCGGCTTCACCCTGGACCTGCCCGTGGGAGTGCACCTGCTCGCGGCCATCGTCGCCGGCGTCGTCGGCGGCGCCATCTGGGGCGGCATCGCCGGCGTGCTCAAGGCCACGCGCGGGGCCCACGAGGTCATCGTGACGATCATGCTGAACTACATCGCCCTGTACCTGCTGCTCTTCGTGCTCAGCACCCCGGCGTTCCAGCGCCCGGGCTCCAACAACCCCGTCAGCCCGCCGATCATGGAGTCCGCGGCCTACCCGGCGCTCTTCGGCACGGGCTTCCGCCTGCACTACGGTTTCCTGCTGGCCCTGGGCGCCGTCGCGTTCGTCTGGTGGCTGCTGAACCGGTCCACCACGGGCTTCGAGCTGCGTGCCGTCGGCGCCAACCCGGCCGCGGCCAAGACCGCCGGCATCAACGTGGGCCGCGCCTACGTCACGGCCATGGTCCTCGCCGGGGCGCTGGCCGGCCTGGCCGGGACCGCGCAGATCGCCGGGACGGAACGGTCGCTCAGCGGCGACATCGCGGCGAGCTTCGGCTTCGACGCGATCACCGTGGCCCTGCTGGGCCGGTCGAGCCCCATCGGGACGCTCTTCGCGGGGCTGCTGTTCGGCGCGCTGCGCGCCGGCGGCGTCGGCATGCAGTCGGAGACCGGAATCCCGATCGACATCGTCCTGGTCGTGCAGTCGTTCATCGTCCTGTTCATCGCGGCCCCGCCGCTGGTCCGCTCGATCTTCAGGATCGGCACCAAGTCCACGAAGAAGCCGGCGGCCCAGGCCGCCCAGGCCGGAGGTGCCGCATGAGTGCCGCTACCGCAACAGCCAGCCCCTCCCGGAGCTCCACGGCGCCCGGCATCCGTAACTGGGGGGCCGCGGGCACGTATGCCGTGCTCGCCCTCGTCGCGCTCGTCGGATTCGCCCTCGGCAGCCCGGCCAAGTCCGCGCGCTTCCGCATCTCGAACGACGGCGACGCCCTGTTCGTCCCGGACATCGTCCTGGGCACCACGCCGGTCGGCTGGATCGCGTCCCTGGCCCTGCTCGGCCTCGCCGGCTACGCCGTCTACCTGACGGCGCGCGCCGAGCGCCTGCCCCGCTGGCTCGCCCCCGTGTTCGCGGCGGTCTTCGTCGCGGGCTTCCTGGTGTGGGTGATCGGCAGCGCCGAGAACCCCAACGTGTACTTCTCCGGGCTGATCGCCGGCTCGTTCACGCTCGCCATCCCGCTGATCTTCGGCTCGCTCTCGGGCGTCTTGTGCGAGCGCGCCGGGATCGTCAACATCGCGATCGAGGGGCAGCTCCTGTCGGGGGCGTTCTGCGCGGCGCTCGTCGGATCCATCACGCAGAACGTGTACGCCGGGGTGCTGGCCGCCGTGGCCGGCAGCATCGCCGTCTCGGTCGTGCTGGCCGTGTTCAGCATCAAGTACCTGGTCAACCAGGTGATCGTCGGCGTCGTGCTCAACGTACTCGTCGTCGGCCTGACCAGCTTCCTCTTCTCCACCGTGATGCAGTCCGACTCGGCGCGCTTCAACAGCCCGCCGAGCTTCGCCCCGGTCCGGATCCCTCTGCTGGCGGACATCCCGATCTTCGGACCGATCTTCTTCGACCAGACCATCCTGGGCTACGCCATGTACGCCGCCGTCCTCGTGGTCTGGTTCGGCCTGTTCAAGACGCGCTGGGGCCTGCGCGTGCGGGCCGTCGGCGAGCACCCGAAGGCCGCCGACACGGTGGGCATCAGGGTCAACTCGATCCGCTTCTCCAACGTGGTCCTCGCCGGCGTCGTGGCCGGCATCGGCGGCGCGTTCTTCACGCTGGTGACCTCGTCGAGCTTCAATAAGGAGATGACGGCGGGCCAGGGCTTCATCGCCCTCGCGGCCCTCATCTTCGGGCGCTGGAACCCGATCGGCGCGTTCTTCGCGGCGCTGCTGTTCGGCTTCTCCCTCAACCTGTCCTTCGTCCTGACGATCCTGGGCACCCCGGTGCCCAGCCAGTTCATGCAGATGCTGCCCTACCTCGTGACGATCTTCGCCGTCGCGGGACTGGCGGGCAAGAGCCGGCCGCCCGCCGCCAGCGGCGTCCCGTACGTGAAGGAATAGGGAGGCGCGGTGAGCCACGACGGCACGACGCCGGCGCCCCGCCGGGACGGGGACGGGCGGCCGGGGGCCACGGGCCCCGTCCCGCCCGTCCCGCCCGTCCCGACGGACGAGGAGTGGGCGCGGCTCGCCGAGGCCGCGCGGGAGGCCATGACGCACGCCTACGCGCCCTACTCGCGCTTCCCCGTGGGCGCCGCCGCGCTCACCGAAGACGGCAGGCTGCTCTCCGGATGCAACGTGGAGAACGCGGCGTACGGCGTCGTGCTGTGCGCGGAATGCACCCTGGTGGGCCAGCTGCACATGACCGGCGGCGGCAAGCTGCGCGCGTTCTACTGCGTGGACGGCGCCGGCAACGTGCTGATGCCGTGCGGCCGCTGCCGGCAGCTGCTCTATGAACACCGCGGCGCCGACCTGCGCCTGATGACCGTCAGCGGCGTCAGGACCATGGACGAGGTCCTGCCGGACGCCTTCGGCCCGCAGAACCTCGCCTGACCCCCCCGCCCCGAGCCCCCGCCCTTGCCCCGATCCCCCGCCCCTGCCCCGAGCCCCGAAAGGCCCCCCATGAGCTCCGAAGCCTTCGACGCCGTCGACATCATCCGCACCAAGCGCGACCGCGGAACCCTGACGCCCGAGCAGATCGACTGGACCATCGACGCGTACACGCGCGGCGCGATCGCCGACGAGCAGATGGCCGCGCTGAACATGGCGATCCTGCTCAACGGGATGGACCGCGCCGAGATCTCCCGCTGGACGACGGCGATGATCAACTCCGGGGAGCGCATGGACTTCTCCGGCCTGCGGGGGCCCGACGGCTCCGTCAAGCCCACCGCGGACAAGCATTCGACGGGCGGCGTCGGGGACAAGATCACCCTCCCGCTCGCGCCGCTCGTGGCGGTGTTCGGCGTTGCCGTGCCGCAGCTCAGCGGGCGGGGCCTCGGCCACACCGGAGGGACGCTGGACAAGCTCGAGTCGATCCCGGGTTGGCGCGCGGCGCTGTCCAACGAGGCCATGATGGCGCAACTCTCCGACTGCGGCGCCGTGATCTGCGCGGCCGGTTCCGGCCTTGCGCCGGCGGACAAGAAGCTCTACGCGCTGCGCGACGTGACGGGCACCGTCGAGGCGATCCCGCTGATCGCCAGTTCGATCATGAGCAAGAAGATCGCCGAAGGCACCGGCGCCCTGGTGCTGGACGTGAAGGTCGGCTCCGGCGCCTTCATGAAGGACGAGGCGTCCGCCCGCGAGCTCGCGGAGACGATGGTCGCGCTCGGCACCGACGCCGGCGTGCGGACGGTGGCGCTGCTCACCAACATGCGCACGCCCCTGGGGCTCACCGCCGGCAACGCCATCGAGGTGGAGGAATCGGTCGAGGTCCTGGCCGGGGGCGGACCGGCGGACGTCGTGGAGCTGACCGTCCGGCTGGCCGAGGAGATGCTCGAGGCCGCCGGCGTCCGCGGCGCCGATCCCGCCGCGGCGCTGCGGGACGGCCGCGCGATGGACGTGTGGAACCGGATGATCGAAGCCCAGGGCGGGGATCCGCGGGCCGCGCTGCCCGTCGCCCGCGAGTCGGAGACCGTCTACGCGCAGGCCGACGGCGTGCTCACCGAGCTGGACGCGCTCGGCGTCGGCGTGGCCGCGTGGCGCCTCGGGGCCGGCCGCGCCCGCAAGGAGGACGCCGTGCAGGCCGGGGCGGGCGTGCGGATGCACGCCAAGCCCGGCGACGTCGTCCGCCGGGGCCAGCCGCTCATGACGCTGCTCACGGACACGCCGGAGAAGTTCGCGCGGGCGCGGGAGGCGCTCGGGGGCGCCGTCGTGATCGCCGGGGAGGGCAGCCGCCCGGACCAGCGGCTCATCATCGACCGCATCGCGCCGTAGCCCGCATCGCGCCGTAGCCCGCGGCGCGGACGGGACCGCCGGGCCGTCCCGGCCGCCCAGGCGGTCCCGTCCGCGCGCGGAGCGAACATGGGGAAGACTGATAACCGGACGAACGGTTCCCCCGCCCGATGCGGGGGAACCAGAACAGGCAAGGGGACACCGGGACCGTGGACGTGATCAACGAGGCCATCCTCCAGGCCTCGGGCGCCTGGTGGATCCTGCCGCTGGTGTTCGTCTTCTGCCTGATCGACGGCTTCTTCCCCGTGCTCCCCAGCGAGAGCCTCATCGTGGGGCTCGCAAGCGTCGCCGTGGGCAGCGGGTCGCCCAACATCTTCGCGCTCGCCCTGGTGGGCGCGCTCGGCGCGATCGCCGGCGACCAGATCGCCTACCGGCTGGGCCGTCGCGTGGGGACCGAGCGGTTCCGCTGGATGCGCACGCGGCGTGCCCGGAAGGTGTTCGCCTTCGCCCGCCACGAGCTGATGAAGCGCGGAGCCCTGCTGATCTTCACCGCGCGCTACATCCCCATCGGCCGCGTCGCCGTGAACTTCACCGCGGGTGCCACGCACTTCCCGCTGACCCGCTTCACCGTTCTCAGCGTGCTCGGCTGCCTGACGTGGGGCGCCTATTCGGCCGGCATTGGGGCCGTGGCCGGCAACTGGATGCACGACAACCAGCTGCTGGGCATCGGGATCTCGATCGTCATCGCCATCGCGCTCGGCTACGTGCTGGACCGCGTCATCTACGCGATCCTCAAGCGCCTGGGGCGGCCGACCGAGGCGGTCGAGTACGAGCTCCTGCAGGCCGAGGAGGAGACCCGCCACGCGGGAGACGCCCGACGCCGGGGCACGGAATCCGGTCCGGAGGACGGGACGGAACCCGGCGCCGGCGCGTCCCGGAGCCGCTAGCGACGGGACCGGAGACGGTGGTACCGCGCCGGCGCGCTGTTGCGTAGGCTGGTGGGCGTGACTGACGAGCTGATTCATACCGCATACGATCCCGACTTCGACTTCCGCAGCCTGCCCAAGGTCTCGCTGCACGACCACCTCGACGGCGGGCTGCGTCCCGCCACCATCATCGAACTCGCGGCGCAGGTCGGCCACGAGCTGCCGGCGAACGACGCCGAGGCCCTCGGCGCCTGGTTCCGCGAGTCCGCGGACTCCGGCTCGCTGGAGCGCTACCTCGAGACGTTCGACCACACCATCGCCGTGATGCAAACGCGCGAGGCACTGGTCCGCGTGGCGAAGGAGTTCGTCGAGGATCTCGCGGACGACGGCGTCGTCTACGGCGAGGTCCGCTGGGCCCCCGAGCAGCACCTCGCGCGGGGCCTGAGCCTGGACGAGGCCGTCGAGGCCGTCCAGGAGGGCCTGGAGGCCGGCGTCGACGCCGTCGAGTCCAGCGGCCGCCCGATCCAGGTGGGCCAGCTGATCACCGCGATGCGCCACGCCGACCGGGGCCTGGAGATCGCCGAACTGGCGCTGCGCCACCGGGACCGCGGCGCGGTCGGCTTCGACATCGCCGGCGCGGAGGACGGTTTCCCGCCGTCGCGCATGGGCGACGCGTTCGCGCTCCTGGCCGAGAACATGTTCCCGGCCACCGTCCACGCGGGCGAGGCCGCCGGGATCGACAGCATCGCCGACGCGATCGTCACCGGCCGCGCGCAGCGCCTCGGGCACGGCGTGCGCGTCGCGGAGGACATCGAGGTGCAGTTCGGCGGCCTGGACGACGACGGCGAGGAGGTCTCCGAGGACACCGGACTCGTGACCCTGGGCCGCGTGGCCAACTGGGTGCGCGACCGCGGCATCGCACTGGAGATCTGCCCGTCGTCGAACCTGCAGACCGGAGCGACCGCGGCTTTCGGCGAGGGCATCGAGTCCCACCCGTTCGACCTGCTCTACCAGACGGGCTTCAAGGTCACCGTCAGCCCGGACAACCGACTGATGAGCGGCACGACGCTGTCGGACGAGTTCGAGCTCCTCATCGAGGCCTTCGACTACGACCTCGAGGACCTGCTTGAGCTCACGCTCAACGCCGCCGAGGCCGCCTTCCTGCCGCTCGAGGAGCGCGAGGCGCTCGTCGAGTACATCAACGAGGCCTACGCGGACCTCGGCGGCGAGAACGGGCTCGACGCGGACGAACACGAGGACGAACACGACGACGACGAGGCGTAGCGTCCAGGGCGGGGCCCAGCCCGAAGAAGGAGGGACATGTCAGCATCCGTCGACCGGCTCCTCGAGGTCGTGGCCGCCCTGCGGACCCATTGCCTGTGGACCGCCGGGCTCACGCACGCCTCGCTGGTCGAATACCTCGTCGAGGAGGCCTACGAGCTCGTCGAGAGCATCGAGGAGCGCCATCCCGACGCGGAGCTGAAGGGCGAGCTCGCGGACGTGCTCCTGCAGGTGGTGCTTCACGCCTCCATCGCGGAGGGGCGCGGCGCCTTCGGCTTCGACGCGGTCGCCGACGCCCTGACCGACAAGCTGGTCCGGCGGAACACGCACGTCTTCACGCCCTCGGGCGGACTGCGCGGCTCCTTCCCGGCGACGGTGGGGGAGGTCATCGCGTCGTGGGACGCCGCCAAACGCGCCGAACGCCCGGAACGGACGGACCCTTTCCAGGGGCTTCCCCGGCACCTGCCCGCGCTGGCGCTGGCCGACAAGGCGATCGAACGCGCGGGGCGCTGGCCCGGCGCGGACTCCTGGCCCGGCGCGAAGGCCGGCGCCGACGACGGGTCCACTGCGGCGGACCCGCGCACCGAGGAGGACCCGCGCACCGAGGAGGAGCTGGGCGCCCTCCTGCTGGACACCGTCCGCCGGGCCCACGCCCGCGGGCTGGACGCCGAACGCGCGCTGCGCGCCGCCGTCGCGCGCTACACCGACGAGGACTGGCGCGCGTCGCGCGCGCCGTAACGAGAAAGGTCAGGACATGGGTGCATGGGGAACCGGCCCGCTCGAGAACGACGGGGCGCTGGACTGGATCGACGAGTTGTCCGACGGCGGTCTCGACTTCGCCGCCTTCCGCGAGGGATGCGACGCCGAGCTCGACGAGGGGTTCATCTCCGAGCACGCGGACGGCGTCCTGGCGCTGGTCCGCGTGGCCCGGATCCTGGACGGCGAGTCCGAGGAGGACGGGCTCGACGAGGACATCGACCGGAACGCGCTCGCGGCGGGCCTGACGCCGGAGTTCCGGCTGTGGCTCGTGGAGGCCGGCCAGAAGGTCATCAACGCCGAGGGGTCGGACCTCTACGACCGGTGGGCGGCGACCGAGGACCTCAACGAGTGGCTCGGGACCGCCCGGGAGGATCTCGACTACCTGCGCACCTCCCTCGGCTAAGCCCGCGCAACGAACTTCACGATGACCCGCGCCGGGGCGCTACGCTAGTGCCGAGGCCACGTGTCACGCGCCACCCGCGGGTCCCGAACCTCCCCCATCCCACCACGAAGGAGCACCTTCCATGGCCCTGATCGATGCCATCCACGCCCGCGAGATCCTCGATTCGCGCGGAAACCCGACCGTCGAGGTGGAGGTCCTCCTCTCCGACGGCTCGCTGGGCCGCGCCGCCGTGCCCTCCGGCGCCTCGACCGGCGCCTTCGAGGCCGTCGAGCTGCGCGACGGCGACAAGGGCCGCTACCTGGGCAAGGGCGTCCGCAAGGCGATCGACGCGGTCCTCGACACGATCCAGCCGGCGCTCACCGGGCTGGACGCGACCGACCAGCGCGCGATCGACCAGATCATGATCGACCTGGACGGGACGCCGAACAAGGCCAATCTCGGGGCCAACGCGATCCTCGGCGTGTCCCTCGCCGTCGCCAGCGCCGCCGCCGAGTCCTCCAACCTGCCGTTGTACAAGTACCTCGGGGGCCCCAACGCGCACGTGCTGCCCGTGCCGCTGATGAACATCCTCAACGGCGGATCGCACGCGGACTCCGACGTCGACATCCAGGAGTTCATGGTCGTCCCCGTCGGCGCCGCGACGTTCTCCGAGGGGCTGCGCTGGGGCGTGGAGGTCTACCACGAGCTCAAGTCGGTCCTCAAGGAGAAGGGACTGTCCACCGGCCTGGGCGACGAGGGTGGCTTCGCCCCGAACCTGCCCTCCAACCGCGCGGCGCTGGAGCTCATCACCGAGGCCATCAAGCGGGCCGGCTACACGCCGGGCGAGGACATCGCGCTGGCGCTGGACGTCGCGTCCTCCGAGTTCTTCGAGAACGGCTCCTACCGGTTCGAGGGAGAGTCCCTGACGGCCGGCCAGATGAGCGACTACTACGCGCAGCTCGTGGCCGACTTCCCGCTGGTCTCGATCGAGGACCCGCTGGACGAGGACGACTGGGACGGCTGGAAGACGCTGACCGACGCAATCGGCGACAAGGTGCAGCTGGTGGGCGACGACCTCTTCGTCACCAACCCGGAGCGCCTGCAGGACGGCATCGACCGGGGAACCGCCAACTCCCTGCTGGTCAAGGTCAACCAGATCGGCTCGCTCACCGAGACGCTGGACGCCGTTTCCCTGGCCCAGCGCAACGGCTACAGCACCATCACGTCGCACCGCTCCGGCGAGACCGAGGACACCACGATCGCCGACATCGCGGTCGCCACGAACGCCGGGCAGATCAAGACGGGCGCCCCCGCGCGCTCCGAGCGCGTCGCGAAGTACAACCAGCTCCTGCGCATCGAGGAGGAGCTCGGCGACGCCGCGTTCTACGCGGGAAAGTCCGCGTTCCCGCGTTTCACCGCGTAGCACGCGCGGGCACCGCGTAAAGTCATGAGGGGAGCCGTCGTGCGCGGCTCCCCTCAGGCATCAACCCGCGAGACCGGCAGGAGTCAGATGGCCACCCGACGCCCCAACATGCCGCGCGCCCGCGCCGCCGGGCAGCAGGCCGGCGACCCCCGTGGCCCCCGCGGCGACGAGGCCGCGAAGGTGATTCCGCTGGGCGCGATTCCGGACGAGCCCGCGGCCGGTGCCTCGCGTCCGGCCCGTTCCGCCGAGCCCGCGGCCGGTGCCTCGCGTCCGGCCCGTTCCGCCGAGCCCGCGGCCGCGCGGCAGGTCCGCCCGGCGACCGTGCGCAACGGCGGGCACCCCCACCATCCGCCGGCCGCCAAGCCGCGCCATCCCGCCCCCTCCGAGCAGCGCCTGCGCGAGCGGGCCGAACTCTCCGGCGCCATCCGCGCCCCCAAGAACGCCCCCGGGGCCGGCAAGCGTCCGCCGTCGGGTCCGCAGCAGGCGGGCGGCGCGCCGGTGCCGGCCCGCAACTTCTCCGGCCGCATGCTGGCCCTCGCCGTCGTCCTGGTGACCATCACGGTCCTGCTGCTGCCGAGCGTGGGCACCTACGTCGCGCAGCGCCAGGAAATGGGCGAACTGCGCGAGTCCATCGCGGCGAAGCAACTCGAGCAGGCCGAGCTCCAGCAACAGATCGCCCGCTGGGACGACCCCGTGTACATCAGGCAGCAGGCCAGGGACCGCATCAATCTGGTCATGCCCGGCGAGCGGAAGTACATGGTGATCGGTTCCGCGGGGGAGGAGCCCGTCCCGGAGAGCGAGAGCCCCGGCGACGTCCGCACCGACCTGCCCTGGGTGGATGCGCTGTGGGACACCGTCCAGCGCTCCGCCACCGACTGACAACACCCGAGGAGGCCCCGCCGGTGGACACCACCCCCAGCACGCCGCGACACGAAAGCCTGGACGAACGGCAACGCGTTCCCAGCGACGCCGACCTGGACACGCTGAGCCGGCAGCTCGGCCGTCCCGTGCGCGACGTCGTGGAGATCGGCGCCCGCTGCGTCTGCGGCAACCCGCTCGTGGCCACCACCGCGCCGCGGCTGGCCTCCGGCATCCCGTTCCCGACGACGTTCTACCTCACGCACCCCGTCATCACCGCAGCCGTTTCGCGGCTCGAGGCGGCCGGGGAGATGGCGGCCATGACGGAGCGGCTCGGCCGCGACGAGGCGTTGGCCGGCGCGTACCGCGCCGCCCACGAGCACTACCTTGCGGTCCGCGACGCGATCGGGGAGCGCACCGGCGTCGGAGCCGTCCCGGAGATCGCCGGCGTGTCCGCCGGCGGGATGCCCACCCGCGTCAAGTGCCTGCATGTGCTCGTCGGCCACTCGCTCGCCGCCGGGCCCGGCGTCAACCCGCTGGGCGACGAGGCCCTGGGCAAGATCGCCGAGTGGTGGACACCCGAGCGCTGCCACTGCGCGGGGGCGTGGGACACGGCCGGCGAGGCGCCGGCTCGGGACCGCAGCCGCCACGTGAAGACCCAATCCGGAGACCCCGAGGCCAAGAAGCGCGAACGGGCGGCGGCGCGGGCCGCCGCCGACGCGGAACGCCCGGCGCGGGCCGCGGGGGGAGACTCCTGATGCGCGTCGCGGCCATCGACTGCGGGACGAACTCGGTCCGCCTGCTCATCGCCGACATCACGCACGAG
The DNA here is from genome assembly GCF_041877255.1 of Arthrobacter halodurans. NCBI lineage: Bacteria > Bacillati > Actinomycetota > Actinomycetes > Micrococcales > Micrococcaceae > Arthrobacter > Arthrobacter halodurans. The sequence continues at coordinate 34,204 of NZ_JBHDLJ010000020.1, read as the reverse complement.
GACGGCATCACGCGGCTCGTGGATGTCGAGCGGCTCATGCGCGTCGTGCGGCTCGGCCAGGGCGTGGACGCCACCGGCCGGCTGGCACCGGAAGCGCTCGCGCGCACCTTCGCCGCCGTCGAGGAGTACGCGGACCTGATCCGCGACCACGGCGCGGCGACGGTGCGCTTCGTCGCCACCTCGGCGACCCGCGACGCGTCGAACCGGCAGGAGTTCGTCGACGGCGTGCGCCACCGGCTCGGCGTCGAACCCGAGGTCGTCTCCGGGGCCGAGGAGGCGGCGCTGAGCTTCGCCGGCGCGGCCTCGGTGCTGCCGCCCGCGGCCGGGGAGAAGATCCTGGTGGTCGACCTGGGCGGCGGCTCGACGGAATTCGTGCTCGGCGGCGACGGCGGGGTCGATGCGGCGCTGAGCGTGGACATGGGCTGCGTCCGCTTCACCGAGCGCTTCCTCCACGGCGATCCCCCCACCCCGGAGGAGGTCGCCGCCGCGGAGGCCGAGGTCGCCCGGCAGCTCGACACCGTCATGCTCAGCGTCCCGCTGGACGCCACCGACCGCGTCATCGGCGTGGCTGGCACCATCACCACGGTCGCGGCGCACGCGCTGGACCTGAACAGTTACCGGCCGGACGACATCGACGGCACCGAGCTGCCCATCGGGGTCGTGGAGGCGGCGGCGTCCGAGCTGCTCGGATTCAGCCGCTCCTGGCGCGAGAACCTGCCGTTCATGCATCCGGGCCGCGTCGACGTGATCGGGGCGGGCGCCCTGATCTGGCGCTGCATCCTGCTGCGCCTCGAGGCCGAGACGGGCGGACGCGTCCGGACGGCCGTGGCCAGCGAGCACGACATCCTGGACGGCATCGCCCTCGCGCTGGCCGAGGGGCACCGCTGACGGCGGTCCGGGGGACCGGCGGCCGGCGCCCGCGGGGCACGACTTCCCTCGTCCAGCCCGCCGGGTTTCCCGTGCGCCGGCGGATTGCCCGGGGTGTCGCCGGGGCGCTGGCGGCGCTCGTGGCCGCGACCGGCCTGGCCGGCGTTGGCGGCCTCGCCGGCGCCGGGCCGGCCCGGGCGGATTACGTCCGGGACAGCCAGTACTGGATCGACGACTACGGGGTCCGCGAGGCCTGGCGGGAGTCCCGCGGCGCGGGGGTCACGGTCGCCGTCATCGACACCGGGGTGGACGCCTCCCACCCCGACCTGGTCGGAGCCGTCGTGGGCGGGGTCGATGTCTCCGGCAGCGGGGCGCCCGACGGCACCGAGCCCATCGGATCCCTGCCCGAGCACGGGACCCTGGTGTCGACCATGCTGGCGGGCCGCGGCAACAACGCGGAGCAGATCGCGGGGCTGGTGGCGGAGGAGGAGCAGCAGGAGATCGCGTGGAAGCGGGCCGCCGCCGAGGCGGAGAAGGACAAGAAGAAGCCCCCGGCGAAGCCGGACCCGCTGGAGATCCCGGAACCGGGCCCGGGCCCCGACGGCGTGATCGGCGTCGCGCCCGAGGCGGACCTGCTGGCCGTGTCGCTGTGGCTCGGGTCGGAGAACCCCGGGGGAGTCCCCGTCGAGGACCAGGTCCCCGAGGCCGTCCGCTGGGCCGTGGACCAGGGCGCGCAGGTCATCAACATGTCCCTCGGTTCCACGAAGCCCGACTGGCCCGCCAGCTGGGACCAGGCCTTCCTGTACGCCGAGCAGCACGACGTCGTCGTCGTCGCCGCCGCGGGCAACCGCGCCGGGGGGATGGAGCAGGTCGGGGCGCCCGCGACCATCCCGGGCGTGCTGACCGTGGCGGGCGTCGACACGAACCGCTCCGCCAGCTGGGACTCCTCGACGCAGGGCATCAGCATCGGCGTAGCGGCGCCCGCGGACCCGCTCATCGGCGGACTCCCCGGCGGTGGCTACGCCGACTGGTCCGGCACGTCCGGCGCCGCCCCGCTGGTCTCCGGCGTCGTGGCCCTGATCCGCTCCCGGTACCCGGAACTGAGCGCCGCGCAGGTGGTCAACCGGGTCCTGGCGACGGCGTCGGACGCCGGCGAGCCGGGGATCGACAACCTGTACGGCTACGGACTGCTGGACGCGGGAGCGGCGCTGACCGCGGAGGTGCCGGCCGTTGACGCCAATCCGCTCGGCACGATCGCCGAGTGGATCCGCGTCCACCGGCGCGGGACGCCGTCCCCGCCGGCATCCTCGGCCCCGGCCGTGGTTCCGCAACCCGAGTCCACGGTGCCCGCGGTTGCCGCGCCCGAGCCGGTTTCCCCGGAGGCGCCCGGGGGAGCCCTGCCCGCGGTGCTGGTGATCGGTTTCGCGACGCTGTTGGCCGCCGTCGCACTCGCGGGAACCGTGCACGTGGCGCGGGTTCGACGGCGGATCCACGCGGGTGCCGGGAAGGGTGGCGTGGACGAGGGGACGCTCGCCGGACACGCGTGGAGCGCCGGCGACAGGAGGCGGGATCCCTTCGACGACCTGCCCGAGGGACGCTCGTGAAGATTTTCACAATATCCTGATTCGGGGCTATCATGGTGCCTATGCCAAACACACTCCAGCTTTCAGACCGCCCGCGCATCCTGGTTGTCGGCGGCGGCTACGTCGGCCTCTATGTCGCCATGAAACTGCAGAAGAAGGTCAAGGACCGCGGCGGCATCGTCACGGTCGTGGACCCCCTGCCGTACATGACGTACCAGCCGTTCCTGCCGGAGGTCGCGGCCGGGCAGATCGAGGCGCGCCACGCCGTCGTGTCCCACCGCATGCACTTGAAGCACGCCGAGCTCATCACGGGCCGCGTGACCGCGATCGACCACGCGAACCGCAAGGCCGTGGTCCAGCCGACCGAGGGCGATCCCGTCGAGCTCGAGTACCGCGACGTCGTGGTGGCCGCCGGCGCCATCACCCGCACCTTCCCGATCCCCGGGCTGGCCGAGGCCGGCATCGGCCTGAAGACCATCGAGGAGGCCGTGGCGCTGCGCAACCAGATCCTGGAGCGCATCGAAACCGCCTCGATGCTGACCGACCCGGCGCTCCGCCAGCGCGCGCTGACCTTCACGGTCGTCGGCGGCGGCTTCGCCGGCATCGAGACCATCACCGAGATCGAGGACATGGCCCGCGCGGCCGCGAAGAAGAACGGCCGCATCGGCGCGTCGGAGCTGCGGTTCGTCCTCATCGAGGCGATGGGTCGGATCATGCCGGAGGTCACGGCCGAGCAGGCGGAGTGGGTCGTCGGGCACATGCGGTCCCGCGGCATCGAGGTCCTCCTGAACACCTCGCTGGCCAAGGCCGAGGGCGGGCGCCTGGAGCTCATCAACATGGCGGACAAGAGCCCCGCCGGGGAGTTCGAGTCCGACGTCCTGATCTGGACCGCCGGCGTCATGGCGAACCCGATGGTCCGTTCCACGGACTTCCCGATCGAGGAGCGCGGCCGCGTCCGCACCGGGACCGACCTGCGCATCGTCGGCGAGGACGGGCCAATCGAAGGCGCGTGGGCCGCCGGCGACGTCTCCGCGGTGCCGGACCTGACCGGCGGGCTGCCGGACGGGACCTGCGTCCCCAACGCCCAGCACGCCGTCCGCCAGGCGAAGCGCCTGGCCAAGAACCTTTACGCCGTCCGCTACGGCGTCGGCCAGGTCAAGGAGTACAAGCACAAGAACCTCGGCGCCGTCGCGGGCTTCGGCGCCTGGAAGGGCGTCGCCAAGATCATGGGCATCAAGCTGAAGGGCGCGCCGGCCTGGCTCGCGCACCGCGGCTACCACGGCATGGCCATGCCGACCTTCGAGCGCAAGTTCCGCGTGGTGAGCGGTTGGTTCTGGAGCCTCTTCTTCAACCGCGACACCACGCAGATCTCCGATCTGCAGAACCCGCGTCGCCAGTTCGTCGAGGCGGCCACTCCGAAGCCGAAGCCGGCCCAGAAGCCGGTCGAGCAGCCGGCCGCGGACCCCGCCGGGACGCGGACCCCGGAAGAGGCCGCGCCCTCGAAGTAGCCCGGCAGGGTTCCGCGGGAAGCCGAGGGGGACGGAACGGCCGTCGCCGTTCCGTCCCCTTTCCCGCGGCCGCGGATCCACTAGGCTGGAGCCGCACGCCCCCATAGCCCAATTGGCAGAGGCAGGGGACTTAAAATCCCTGTGTTGTCGGTTCGAGTCCGACTGGGGGTACTCGAAGATCCTTGGAACTCCGGGCTTGGATCGGGGTTCGCTGGCCGCCCGCCTCCCAAATCCGACGGCCAGGTCTTGCAAGTGCCCTGCAGGTCGTTCGGAATTGCGCCGGTTCGGCCGGCTTCAGCGTTTCGGTTGCGCCGCGGGAACATTGCCGCGTGAACTCCTCCGGCGCGCGACGCGGACGGGTCCGGGATGGCGCCCCGATCTGAAGACGCCGGGATCGTCACGCCTTGGATGCCGGCCTTGCCCGCAGGGTCGCCGCGTAGGAGAATCGGCGCAGCCAGCACTGTGGCGCTCCGCCCCTTCGGGGTCTTTGGAGCCCGTCCGGGTTCGTCCCATTCCCGCAACGGCCGGAGGGGTCCGCACCTGCAACCAGTGGCACTGTCGCACAGCGTGCGGTCGGGTTGCCAGACCGTTGACATCTTCTAGCGAAGGATAGCGATGACGGACCAGTCCGGGACATTCAGCCACGGTGTGTTTTGGGAGGAAGAATACGGATACAGCCAGGCCGTCCGGGTAGGTAGCACGATCTATATTTCGGGCCAGCTCGCTCACGACGACGAGGGCAATTTCATCGGCGAAGGTGACTTCAACGCCCAGCTCGATGCCGCCTTTGAGAATCTTGACAAGGTTCTCGCGCATTTCGGCGCGTCCCGTAGCCAAGTGGTCGAGGACACCGCCATGGTGGTGGGGCTGCAGGAGAACTTCGATGAACTTGTCGCGGCCCACAAGGCGTACTTCGGGGATCACCGGCCTGCGAGCACGGCGTTCGGGGTGACCGCCTTGGCCTTTCCCGAGCAGCTCTTCGAGATAGCCGCAACAGTGCGCCTAGACGTGGGTGCCTAGCGTCGGCGGTTCATGGGGAGGGAATCCCGCACCGGTTCCGGCCAGTGTGCGCCTGCACGACCTGGTCTGTCACGGCCGATCGGACGCGATCCTGCACCTCGCTTGATGGGTGCCCCCTTTCCGGAGCTCGTGGGGGTTCGGGATCATTGCTGCGGGACCCGTTGGCGGGCCGGCACAAGCCTCTCGATTGGGCGCTTCAACAGTGGGCGCGTCTGTGGGTGGTCAGGGATGGATTTGCTGTTTGGGGAACGATGAAGCGCGGGCGGTTCCGCCGGTTGGTCCCGCCACGCACATTTTCTACGAAGCCGCGCATACGGCGGGCAACCGCTCATGCTCATGGACTTCGAGGCCGCCGACGGTCTCGCCCACGAGATCAGGGACTTCGCCGCACTTCAGGGCAAAGAAACTCTTCCTAAGTTTGTTTTCAAGAAGTTTACTAAGTGCAGGACCCGCTGAAGCTTCACTGTCGGCGGCCTCCATCTCCTTCGTACCTTTCACCTCGCCGATTGGAGCCGGTCCTGAACAGCACCAAAGCCGTCAGCCTGGTGGCGATCACTCTCATATTGGCAACTTCGGCATGCGATGCGGCTCCGGCATCGACGGGCTCCGACGCCGTGGCCCATCCCACCCAGTGCGCCTTGTTGCGTGGAGGCGGGCAGCACGATGTGGATCCCGAGGATACGCCGGAAAAGCCGTGGCCTCATCGGAGGGACGGTGCGGAAGTGATCGTCGGATTCGAAACCGGCGGACTATCCGGCCGTTACGAGAAACTGGTGCGGGAGGCGGCGTCGATCTGGTCGGTGAGCCCCTGCATCCAGGCGATAGCCGTCGAGGAGTGCAAAGCGGGCGGAAATTGTGTCTTCGTCGAGGAGAGGTTCTCTGCCCGCGACCGGGGGACCGATGGTGAATTTCGGGGCAGGGGAGCCGGCCCTTTTCGCACTGGCGGAACCATAACGCTTTACACGGGACTTCTCGACCGGTCCAGCGACAATGGGGCGCTGGCCACCGTTGTCCATGAGATGGGCCACGCTTTGGGGCTCGTGCATCGTGGGAACCGGGAAACCGTCATGAACGCAGAAACCGATGACAAGACGAATGCGGTTCCCGACGCCGTCGACTTTACCAATCTCGTCGTGATATACGGTGCTCCCGCCGCAGCCCCATCTGGATAGCGTCGGCGGCCCACGCGTCTTTTTGCCGCTCGGAACTCGGAAGTGCAGGGCGGGCTTCTTCGGCGGCCGCCAACACCGCTGCGTCGCCTCCATCGGGGCGAACGCCCCGGAGTCGTTGGGGAACTCGCGGCGCGACGTGCCGGGGAACCTTTCGATCTTGCCCGTCGTGTTCGGAGACCGGTGCCGTGTCAGGAGCGCGGTCGCCCGCCATCCTCCGGTAGATCCGCCCGAAGAGGACCTCTACCGGTGCCGGCTTGGTGTGCTTGCCGGTGAACTGCTTGCCGAAGTCGTTCAGAACTTCGAACGGGCCCCCTTGGCAATCCTGTCGGCTGCTCGGCTGCCCAGACGCGACCCGTTGAATCGCCAGGAATAAGTACACGACATCCTGTATCTGTGCGTGAAGCCGTCGGTGTTGGCGGCGCGGTTCACCGTCCAGAGGGCCGTTGAGCACATGGGCTGTCCGTTCAGTCTGCGAAAGCGGAGGAGGGCGTCCCGGTGGACGTTGGTGCGGGCAGGACCGGCCACATGACGCGGTACCCTCGTTGCGGATGACGAGGACGTCGAACCCTAATGCGATGTCGCGGGCGTCAGTGCGGGGGTTTGATCGTGACTCTGGTGTGGCTGCCGATTCGCTCGCCGAAAACCAGCCGAGCGTTGTTGGCCGTGATGCCGGAGTCCAGGGACAACTCCTTAAGCTTGCGGGCTCACCGGCGGGCAGCCTCGACGTGGCGCGCCGCGCTCCCCGGATCTAATATTTGTCCCATCAGGAGATGTGGGGAGCCGTGGATCCGGACAGCAACCCGACGGACGCGGCGACGGGCGGGCGGCCGCACGTCGTCCTGAACCACTCTGCGATCGTCAAAGGCTGGGCTGTCGCCGTCTCCGCGTGGCTCGCCGGAAGCCTCGTGCTGTTCTGGTGGTCCGACGCGACCGGCATCGCGCAGCCCGACACGCTGCGCGTCCCGGACTTGGAGGTCTGGCCGTCCTTCGCCGTGGCCAGCGTCTGGGTCGCCCTTGTGGCCGCCCTCCCGCTCGGGGTGGCGCTGGCCTGGCTGCTGCGGCCTGTCCGACGGCAGCGGGTCCACGTGGCCGTGTTCTTCGCCGTGCCGGCGACCGTGTTGGCCGGCCCCTTCGCGCTCACGCCTGACGCTGCCTCGCTGGGGTTGGTTTTCGGTGCCGCGTTGGGCCTCTGTTCGGCGGTTGGCCGCGCGGCGGTCGTCCGCGACGCGGCCCGCCGTCCGCCGGAGTCCACGCCTGACGCGCCCGCGTGAACGGACGTGCACATCGGCAAGCATGCACGTTCCGCACCGGCCTGCCGCGGTGAGCCCGGGGGCGGAACCGGCAATCCCTGGGCCAAGACGACCACGACCTCCGCACCGGAACCGACTGCACCGGAATGGACCACCGCGCCGACCCTGACCACAGCTTCGATACAGACCCTGGCCGAGTACCGCAGCGCGCGCTGTGCTGGGCCGGTTCCGCGACAGCAACAGCTGGCTCCGCCGCTTCAACGACGGAACCTGCAGCGAGGAGAACCTCCAGGCGATCGCCCAGTGCGAACGGGTGTGCCGCCGCGCAGCTGCGACCATCCCGACCGAGGAGTACGAGGCCGAGAAACGCCTTGCGAAGGTCAAGGTGTTCGTCCCCTGAGGGACCGGCGTGACGCTCATCGCCTCAGGCGCCTTCGTGTTGGGACTGATCGTCTACAGCTTCCGTCGCTTCCGTGGGCACCAGAGGCCCCGCCCCCGCGGAGAGCGAGTGCGGCTCGGGGCGCACCAGCAGGGCGAGGACGACGAGATGAGCCACGTAGATGGTGAGCGAGAACCGTCCCCGCCTACACCAGGAACCCGAACCGTCGGGACACGAAATCCCCGGCCAGCAGCACGATGCCCAGGAGCAAGAGGGCACTTCCCGTTCCCGAGACGATCCACAGCGGCCCCCGAGGCCCGAACCGGCCACCAGAGTTTTGCAAGCATTTCCAAATGAGGCAAGGACCCTGTTTCGCGAGCATTTGCGGTGAATCAATGCGGCGCCTTGCGCACGGCTTTGGGGCAGGCCATCATGTGGGACTCCATGGATTAGCACGGAGCCGGGGGTGAGAACGGCGTCGAAACGCGTCTCGCCGAAACCGATGAAATCGCGGGCAAGGCAGGTGGGACGAGGACGGCTGACTTCACGCGTTTCTCGAAGTTCGGTTGATTCACCTCAACCGCGCCTACGAGGGAACCCCGGACGAGGACAGCGGGAGTTCGCAGTCCAGGATCGATGCCCTGCACTCTCTTCTCGACGAGGTCGCCTGGTCTCTGGAGCCGCCGATGGCGTGGGAGGTCTACGATAGGGAATTCCGCATCGACGGCTGACCATGGGAGTGCCGCGCGAAGTCCATGGCTCCAGCCGGCCGGCCGCCCTCTGTCGTTCTACTGGTCAAGACCCTAAAGGCCCGCCGAGCCTGTCGATCAGGGTTCGTCCATCATGTAGTCGCAACCGTCGGGCTCCAGCTTGTAGGACACGTTGGTGACCTCCGCGTACTCGCGCCCGTTGGACCTGTAGCGGACCCGCAGCTGGTGCGCGCCGGCCGGTTGGGAGGCGTCCAGAACCTCCGCGGTCACGGCGACGCCCGCCCCGTCCCCGGGGTTCAGGACGAAACCTTCGGCGGGGGAAAGGTTCGCAACAAACTTGGCGGTGTCCCGGTCGCGGGCCGCTTCCGCGTCGGACCACATGTAGTGCAACAGGATGCCGTCGTCCAGCTTCCACGCCCCGGTGCCCGTGACCTCGAGGTTCCGCGGCTCGGCCAGATCGATGGACAGGATCTCCGCCGGATGGTTGGTCTCGTTGTAGATCGTCTCGGCAAAGCCGGGTCTCAGCATCTCGGGCTCGATGGCGGAGCAGATGGTGTTTTCCGGTTCCCCGGACGCGGGTCCGACGACCAGCGGACCGGTCTGGTCCGTGTACGTGCCGCAGCTGGCCAGAAGTGCCGCGCAAGCGAGCATGGGGACAACCGCGGCGCGGCGGCTCACGGGTTGACGACCTTGATGCTCCGCGGGCCCAACCCCTCGGTCGTGCCCGGCAGCGCGTGGTGTCCGCAGATCCTCCGGTCCTTGGATCCGGGGTTGACGATGAGCCTGGACTCGTTGCTGAAGCCCGAGCGGGAGGACAGGTTCACCCCGATCACCCGTCCCGTTTGCAGGCCGGCGGACCAGGTGATGGCCGTGGTCGTGTTCTTCTCCCATACGTGGCCCTTTTCGAGCTTGGTGCAGTATTTCAGCGTCTTGAACGTCGAGCCCTGCACGGTGCTGCCCCCACCCGCGTAGGACGTCGCGCGGACCTCGTACCAGGACGTGTAGGGCACCCCGTCCGGGGTGAGGCAGGTGGTCCTCAGCTTCTTCGGGACCACGTACGCCTGGTGGAAGCGGGCCCCCTGCGTGGTGGTCGGGAAGTTGATCGAGAAGTCGCTGGTCAGCGTGCTGGTACCCCCGGCCGCGTAGGTTCCGAAGCGGCCCTCGCCGGACATGCCCACCCCAAACGTTCCGGTGGCCCCGGAGGTGAACCGGAAGCTGGACGTCGCGCCCTTGGAGTGGACGAACGTTCCGCCCACCTGGGACGGCACCTCCCGGTACGTGGCGGAGAGGGTGGCCCCGCAGAACCCGCCGGCACCCTCGGGCCACGCGGCCGGGGACGACGCCGCAACGGACGGCGCCGCCGGGGACGGCACGGTCGGGGACGGCTTGATGGCGAGGGGGGCCTCGGGGTCCGCGGCGGCCGGCGTCGGACCGCCGCGCAGGGTCGCAGGGTCGATGGACGTCGCGTACCGGTGCACTCCGGCGGCGGTGGCTCCGACGATCGTGACGTTGACCGGCTCGCCGCTCGCGGTGTGCGCCGCGAGTGCCCCGGTCCCGGTGAAGCTGAAGTTGCCGTCCGCGTCCGTGGACGCCTCCCCGACGGGGACGAGCGGGACGGTTTCGCCGACGAGGAGGGCGTCCAGCGCCTTGTTGGACGGCCACGCGTACATGGTCAGCGGACCGTGGGACCGGGCCCCGTTGCCGGCTGCGTCGACCAGCTGTCCCGAGAGGATGGCGGGCGCGCCCCGGGCCGTGGCGGATGGCGTTTCGGTGCCCTGTCCGGCGGCCGCGGCGGGTGAGACCAGCAAGCCCGCGGCGGGTGAGACCAGCAAGCCCGCGGCGAGTGCCGCGCACACCACCGACGAGTACTTTCCGCCGTACATGCTTCCGCTTGCGACCTCCGGGCCTTGGGGGCCCCGTCGTGAACTGCCGTGCTGGACGGGGGCATTCTAGTCCCGCGCCCGTCCCGCGACAAGAGAGGTCAGCGGCAGGGTTCCGTCTTCGCGACGTACCCCTGACCACCACACCTTGCCCATGGTCGCCGCGTGCGGTACCCGGCGCCGCCGATCCGCGGGATCTTTTGCCGAAATTGCGCCTTTTCCGCATGTCGCTCGGGTGTTGCCCGTGGTTCTCTTGCGATCACAAGGGTGCTGCCGTGGCCATGAGCCACTGTTGCACTTCCTGGACCGTCGTGGGGACGACGGGCAACCTGAATTGGGGATGAAATGGTTGATTTGCAGAAGTTCGAGCACGCCCACTATTTGACGGTCGCCGAAGTCGCGGCCGCGATGCGGGTCTCGAAGATGACCGTCTACCGGCTGGTGCACACGGGGGAGCTGCCGGCGGTGCGTTTTGGCAGGTCCTATCGGGTGCCCGAGCAGAGCGTCCAGGAATACCTGACGGCCGGCCAGAACGCTGCCGGACCACCGCCGGAGGGGTCCCAGAAGTAGGCAGGGCGCAGGGTCTCCATGACGAGCAGGCGGGCGGCGCGCCCGGGAGACTGCCCAAGCTTCGCCAACGGGGGCGGCGTGTAGGACCAGCAGGTCGCCGATGCCGCGCTCCGGCGACCGGCAGATGGTGGTCAGGGTCTAGAGCCAAATGGCTTGGGCATGGCTGTTCTTCAGGACGGACAGGCTCACGCCGATCCGCTTGCCCAAGTCCTTCAGAGTCATGTCCCGCGCCGCGAGGAGCCCATCGATCCTGCAGTGGGCGAGCAAGGCCGCGTCCTGCTGCCTTCTGCGGGGCATCGGTCCATGCCCTCGCCGTCTCGCTGGCGCAATCGGCCGAGGGGGAAGGCACCGGGGGTGAGGGTGAGGAATGCCCCGGCGGCGAGAATCCGGGAGTTCGGCGCCTGGGTGATCGCTCTTCAGACGCCCATCGTCCCGGCATGGGGGACAAGCGCGGGCGAGTGAGCCGGCTCCTCGGCGTCCGGGGAAGCGGAGGCTAGGGGTTCGGTGTCCCGCGCGGGCTGGCGTGCGTTTCCGGACCAACCGTCGCCGTACTCTCGGGCGCGGCGGAGACCAGGAAATCCAACGCCGTCACGATACGCCACGCGGTCCAGACGGCGCACGCCAGCGCGGCGAAAAAGAGCGCTCCGGCCACCGCCAGCGTCACGCTCAGGGAGCCGCCGATGCGGGATTCCAGAAAACCCAGATAGCCGAAGACACCCGCCGCGACGAACAGTGAGACGGTGGCGATGAACGGTCCGGCGATGGAATTGGGCCGGTAAGACATTGGCTCCCCCTGGTGACGTGATGCCTCAGCGTAGCGCCGCCGCGGACCCGGGCGAAGCGTCCGTCCTGCCGGCCCCAAGACAGCGGACGGTTACGCGCCGCCGGTCGCGGTCGAATGCCAGAGGCGAAGACCAAGATCCGTCTCCGGCTCGGGGTCGAGCCAGAGGCCTAGGATTCCCGTCGACAAGACGGCCATCGCGGCAATCACGAGGATGGCCAGAATCCACAGCGCGCGAACGAGGCGATCCATCTTCGCCCGCTCCGTCTCCGCTGTGACAACGCGATTCCCCGTGCTCACGGACCTTCCACGGGGAAGTGGAGGTGTTCCGGCCGTTGCTGCCCCTTGGTTTGCGGGGCCGGGGACGTTGGTCGAGGCCCCCGCCGCCGGTTTACGGCCGGATCCGGTCACGGACGAGTTCCGCCTGGTGGGCGGCGAACCGTCGGACCAGGGTGTCCACGATCCCCACCGGGCCGCCCTCCGAGTCCAGGTGCTCGAGTCCGAGTTCCGAGGACCACCCGCAGGCGCAATGGTGGACGAAGCCGCCCATGCCCCCATCGATGGGTGCGCACCCCAGCGAGAGGTGGCTTGCGAGAATGTCCACGACCGGGTCTGCCCCCGTCGGTGCGGCCGTCGCCAGCGCGTGGTTCAGCGACGGCGTGATACCGCGCGCGGTGGCTCTGTCCGGCGCACCGGCGCCCGAAACGCCCATCCGATGGTTTGCCGCCGCGGTTGGCAGCTCTTCTTCAAGCATGTCATCTCCCCAAGTCCGCTTCCCCCAAGTCAGCCGATGCGGGAAATCTACCACCGGAGGACGCGCGCCGTGCCGCGGCACACCGGTGCGCCGCGGATCGTCGTCGTTTCACCCGGCAGCGGCCATCCGGCTACTCGAAGCGCGAGGGGTCGCCCATGCCGCGCCGCACGATCTCGGCCACGCCGCTGGAGAAGTCGACGACGGTGGTCGGCTCGGCACCGCAGTCGCCGGAGTCGATGACCGCGTCCACCACGTGGTCGAGCCGTTCCTTGATTTCCCAGCCCTGTGTCAGCGGCTCTTCCTCGTCCGGCAGCAGGAGCGTGCTGGACAACAGGGGCTCGCCCAGTTCCGCCAGCAGGGCCTGCACCACGACGTGGTCCGGGATGCGCACCCCGACCGTCTTCTTCTTGGGGTGGAGCAGCCGGCGCGGCACCTCCTTGGTGGCGGGCAGGATGAACGTGTAGCTGCCGGGGGTGACGGCCTTGATGCTGCGGAAGACGGTGTTGTTGATCTCGACGAACTGGCCCAGCTGTGCGAAGTCCTTGCAGACCAGCGTGAAGTGGTGCTTGTCGTCCAGGTGCCGGATGGCGCGGATCCGCTCCAGCGCCTCCTTGCTGCCCAGCTGCGCACCGAGCGCATAGCAGGAGTCGGTGGGGTACGCGATCAGGCCCCCGGACCGCACGATGTCAACCGCCTGGTTGATCAGCCGGGCCTGTGGGTTGTCGGGGTGAACGTCGAGGTATCTCGCCATGTCACGAGCCTACGCCAGGCCCGCGCGGGCGTCTGCCGACCGAGCGGAAATCGCATTTCTGAAGCGAATGTCACGACGTTACAAGGATGTAACAAAAAAGCCTTATGCCGCTCGGTTTTCTCGACTACTTTCGTCTGTAATCAGGAACCCCTGAGATGCGCATCACAGGGTCCGAGTGGACCCTTGATCGAGGAGAAAACATTTATGACTGCATCAACCGATGCCCGCTTCGTCCGCGGCGCAAAGTTCCTGGCAGCCGGTGCCGCGATCGCCCTGATGGCGACCGCCTGCGGCGGCGGGTCCGAGACCCCCGAGGCCTCCGGTAGCTCCGATGCCGCGCTCAAGATCGGCTCGCTGCTTCCCACGACCGGCGCGCTTGCCTTCCTTGGCCCGCCGGAGATCGCGGGCGTCGACCTCGCCATCCAGGAGATCAACGACGCCGGCGGCGTGAACGGCAAGGACGTGGAGGTCATCCACCGCGATTCGGGCGACACCACCACGAACATCGCGACGCAGTCGACCACCGACATGCTGGGCCAAGGCGTCTCCGCCGTCATCGGCGCCGCCTCCTCGGGCGTCTCGAAGACCGTCATCAACCAGATCACCGGTGCCGGCGTCATCCAGTTCTCGCCGGCGAACACGTCGCCCGACTTCACCGACTGGGACGACGACGGACTCTTCTGGCGCACGGCACCCTCCGACGTCATGCAGGGCAAGATCCTGGGCAACTTCATGGTCAGCCAGGGAGCCCAGAACATCGGCATGATCGTCCTGAACGACGCCTACGGCACCGGCCTGGCGACCAACATCAAGGGCGCCGTCGAGGAGGCCGGCGGCACCGTCGTTGCCGAGCCCATGTTCAACGAGGGCGACTCGCAGTTCTCGGCCCAGGTCGACGAGGTCGTCGCGGCGAAGCCGGACGCGATCGCGATCATCTCCTTCGACCAGTCCAAGCAGATCGTGCCGCTACTGGTGCAGAAGGGCATCACGCCGGACCAGATGTACTTCGTCGACGGCAACCTCTCCGACTACAGCAAGGACTTCGACCCCGGAACGCTCGAGGGCGCCTACGGCACCCAGCCGGGCTCCTTCGCCAAGGACGACTTCAAGGAGCGCCTGGCCGAGATCGACGATTCGCTCGAGGTCTGGAACTACGCCGGGGAGTCGTACGACGCCACCAACCTCGTGGCCCTGGCCGCGGTGGCCGCCGGCTCGACCGACGGCAAGGCGATCGCCGCGAAGCTCGAGGAAGTCTCCAAGGACGGCGAGAAGTGCACTGACTTCGCCTCCTGCAAGACCCTCCTCGACGCCGGAACCGACATCGACTACGACGGCATCTCTGGACCGATCAGCTTCTCCGAGAAGGGCGACGTGTCCGAGGGCATCATGGGCATCTACAAGTACGACGGCGACAACATCCCGCAGCCGGAGATGGAGGAGGCCGGAGCCGTCTAGGCGCCGCACCTCACACTCGCACCCTTCGAAGGACCCGCCGCTGGGGGATAGCGGCGGGTCCTTTGCGTGTGCCGCGCGGTCCTTCCGGCGGGTCCGCCAGTGGGCCGCGGGTGGGTTGCCACGGGGCCGGGAGGAAGGTGTAGGACGACGCACGGAACCCCGGGGCGTCACTCGGATTGCGGCCCGACGGAGACGCCTGGGGGCTGCGGGGACTGCGCGGAATCCGGGGCGCCGGGATGCCGCGCCCCGGACCGCGCGGCCCGTCAGGGAAGTCGCGGGGTTGGCGAGCAGCGGTGACCGTGCAGTGGCCGCGGACGTATGCCGCGCACGCAACGTCCAGGCGTGCCCTCCGGAGGCCCGCCGGCGCGGGAGGGCCGCGATCGGTCGTCGCGGACCAGCGGTGCTCCGGGCGGCGGGCCGCGACGGCCGCGCTTGCGCGTCGCCGCGATGGCCGGGGGCACACAAGGAAGCAGGGCCCCGGTTGCCCGGAGCCCTGCGGATGCCGACGATCTCGGCGGGGTTTCGCTAGTTGTCGGCCTCGGCGACCTTGTCGGCGAGGTCGCCGAGGTACAGCTTGATGACATTCGGGTCCTTCATCAGGTCCCGGCCCGTGCCGGTGTACGCGTCCTTGCCCTGGTCCAGGACGTAGGCGCGGTCGCAGATCTGCAGGCAGCGTCGGGCGTTCTGCTCGACCATGATGACGCTGACGCCCGCCCGGTTGATCTCGTGCACGCGCAGGAAGGTCTCGTCCTGCTTGACGGGGGACAGGCCCGCCGACGGCTCGTCCAACAGCAGCACGGCCGGGTCCATCATCAGGGCCCGACCCATCGCGACCATCTGCCGCTCGCCGCCCGAGAGCGATCCGGCGCGCTGCTGGCGACGCTTCCCCAGCTCGGGGAACAGCGAGGCGACGAAGTCGAAGCGCTTCGCGAAGTCCTTGGGACGCTGGTACATGCCCATCTGGAGGTTTTCCTCGATGGTGAGCGACGGGAAGACGTTGTTCGTCTGCGGGACGAAGCCCACGCCGCGGGCCACCAGCTTGTTGGCCTTGAGCCCCGTCAGGTCCTTGCCCCGGACGACGACGGAGCCGGAGTGCACCTTGACCAAGCCGAACATCGCCTTCAGCAGGGTCGACTTGCCGGCCCCGTTGGGACCGATGATGCCGATCAGCTCGCCCTTGCGGGCCTCGATGCTGCAGCCGTTGAGGATGTTCACCCCCGGGAGGTAGCCGGCCACCAGGTCGGTGACCGTGACGACGGCCTCGGCGTCCTGCGCGCGGGACGCGTCCGTGGCTGTTTCGTGCTTGGTCATGACTTGTCCTCCTTGGACTGTCCATCGGTGTCGTGGCCGGGTGCGGGCGGCGTGCCCGGCGCGACCTCCGGGGCAGTGCCCGGCACGGCATCGTCTGCGGCGGGACGGTCCGTCGCCGCGGGGACGTGGGCGAGGATGCCGGCGTCCTCGGTGCCCACGACGGACTCCTCGTCCTTCGCCAGCTCCTCCTCCAGGGCCTCCACCCCCTCCTCGGATCCGAGGTCGACGTCGTGGTGCGCACCAAGGTAGGCGTCGATGACGGCCTGGTCCTTCATCACGACCGCGGGCGGCCCCTCGGCGACGACCTTGCCCTCGGCCATGACCACCACCCAGTCGGCGATGTGGCGGACCACGTGCATGTCGTGCTCCACGAACAGGACCGTCATGCCCTCGGCCTTGAGGTTCTTGATGTGGTCCAGCAACGACTGGGTCAGCGCCGGGTTCACGCCGGCCATGGGTTCGTCGAGCATGACCAGCCGCGGGTTGGTCATCAGGGAGCGCGCCATCTCGAGCAGCTTCCGCTGGCCGCCCGACAGCGACGCGGCGTAGTCCTCCCGCTTGGCGTCCAGCTTGAACTTCGCCAGCAGGGCGTCGGCGGTGGCCGTGATCTCGTTCTCGCGCGACCTCCACAGCCCCCCGAACAGCGCCCTGAGCAGGCTCTCGCCGGGTTGCGCGTTGGCGCCCAGGCGCATGTTCTCGATCACGGACAGCTTGCCCATGACCTTGGTCAGCTGGAAGGTCCGGACCATGCCCATGCGGGCCACCTTGTGCGGGGCGACGCCGGCCAGCTTCTTGCCGTCGAACTCCCAGTCGCCGCTGTTGGGCGTGTCGAACCCGGTCAGCAGGTTGAAGAGCGTCGTCTTTCCGGCGCCGTTCGGGCCGATCAGCGCGGTGATCTTGTGCCGCGGGATCTCCAGGTACTCGACGTCCACGGCCTTCAGGGCGCCGAAGCTGCGCGTCACGTGCCGCGCGACGACGATGGGGTCCCGCTTGCGGCATCCGGGTCCGGCGGGCTCGGCCGCGATGGGGCTCGAGTCCGTCATGTAGTCGGTTCCGGCCGGGGTCGACGCCGCGGCGCCCGCGGCGTCGGCGGCAGCGGTGCCGCCCGCCGTCGGACCAACGGGTGATTGTGCGTGGCTCATGCGAATGCCAGCTCCTTCTTGTTGCCGAGGATGCCCTGCGGACGGAAGATCATCAGCGACATCAGCGCGACGCCCACCAGGATGTAGCGCAGCTGGCCGGCCTGCGCCGCCGTGAGGAAGGTGATGACGTCGGCCTGGATCAGTCCCAGCAGGATGCCCTGCGTCAGGGAGAGCACGACCCAGAAGATCATCGACCCCACGATGGACCCGAAGACGGTGGCCATGCCGCCGATCAGCAGCGCGGTCCAGAGGAAGAACGTCAGCTCGGTGCCGTAGTTGGCGGGCTGGACGGCCCCGGTGGGCAGCGTGAAGATGATGCCCGCCAGGGATCCGAAGATGCCGCCGATGATCAGCGCCTGCATCTTGTAGAGGAACACGTTCTTGCCCAACGAGCGGACCGCGTCCTCGTCTTCGCGGATGCCCTTGAGCACGCGGCCCCAGGGGCTGCGCATCAGGAGCAGGACGATCAGCGCGCACAGGAGCACGATGCCCCAGGCGACCAGCGTGACCCACAGGGAGCGGTCGTTGAAGCGCAGCGGGCCCAGGTTGTATGAGCCTGGCGGGAACGGATTGAACGCGTAGAAGGTGCGCTCGAACGAGGCCAGGCCGTTCGCCGATCCCGTGACCGAGGTCAGGCTGTTGGTCGTCACCACGTAGCGGACGATCTCGGCCGCCGCGATGGTCACGATGGCCAGGTAGTCCGCCCGGAGTCGCAGGGTGGGGATGCCGAGCACCAGGGCGAAGAGCACCGAGGACACCAGCGCGACGAGCACGGCCACGGCCAGGGGCGCATCGAAGGTGAGCGTGGAGATGGCGAAGCCGTAGGCGCCGACGGCCATGAAGCCCGCCTGGCCGAAGTTGAGCAGCCCGCCGTAGCCGAAGTGCACGGCCAGCCCGAGCGCCCCGAGGGCGTAGGCGGCGGTCTGCGGGGAGACGGCCTCACCGAGGGCGTTGCCGAGGATTGTTGCGAAGTCCATGGAGTCTCCTAACCCACGCGCTCTTTGCGGCCCAGGATGCCCTGCGGCCGGAAGAGAAGGACGGCGATCATGACGAAGAGCGCTCCGACGTACTTGAGGTCGGCTTCGAGCCAGATGGTGGAGATCTCCACCATGAGGCCGACGAGCACGGAGCCGATGAGCGCCCCGAACACGGTGCCGAGGCCGCCGAGGGTGACGCCCGCGAAGATGAGCAGCAGGATCTGCTGACCCATGTTGAAGGAGACGCCGGGCCGGTAGTACGCCCAGAGGATCCCACCGAGCGCCGCGAGCATGCCGCCGACGACCCAGACCATGCGGATCACGCCGTCCACGTCGATGCCCGAGGCCGAGGCCAGGGCCGGGTTGTCCGAGACGGCGCGCGTCGCCTTGCCCAGCCGCGTCTTCAGCAGCAGGAAGCCGATGACGACGATGACCACCAGCGAGATGATGAGCGAGATCAGGTTGTTCCGGGTGATGCCCACCGTGCCGAACTCGATCACCTCGCTCTGCGCGCCGGGCAGCTGGCGGGTGGAGCCGCCGAAGAAGAACTGGATGGTGTACCGCACCGCCAGGGCGAGGCCGATCGAGACGATCATCATCGGGACCAGCGCGGAGCCGCGCCTCCGCAGGGGGCGCCACAACCCCCAGTCCTGGACGTAGCCGAAGGCCCCGCCGACGATCACCGCGAGGATCATGGCCGACCAGACCGGCATGCCGGTGGCGCTGAGCCCGAAGGCCGCCACGGCCCCGAGGGTGACCATCTCGCCGTGCGCGAAGTTGGTGAGGCCCGTGGTGCCGAAGATCAGCGACAGTCCGACGGCGGCCAGCGCCAGCAGCAGGCCGAAGCTCAGCCCGGCCAGGGCGCGCTCGGCGAGCGTGTCCAGGAAGCTGACCTCCGCGGCCTCGACGGCCTCGCCGATCTTGAAGATGACGCCGGCGTTGGAGCTCGTGCCGAACGTCACGGTGCGCGGATTCTCCTGGCCCTCCGTCAGCTGGGCGTCGGCCGGGAGCGTGGCCACATCCAGCTCCACCTGGTACGTGGACTTGGACGGGACGATGATTTCCCAGCGGCCGTCCTCGTCGGTGGTGGCCTCGCCCGTGAAGCCGTTGCCGGTGGCGGTGATGCGCACCCCCACGAGCGGCTCCTGGCCGTCGCGCAGCGTGCCCCGGATGGCGAGATCCTGGGTGGAGCCCTGCGCCGCGACGGCCGCCGGGGGCCCCCCTTGGGGGACGGCGCTCGCCGCGGGTGCTACTGCGAACATCGCTGCCAGCAGCGCCAGCATCAGTGCGCCGAGGAATCCCCAGCGGGGCAGGCGTCGGGCTTGGATCACGTTGTGAACCTCCGGTGTGGGGCAGTCCCGCCGGGGCGGGGATGAAATGATGTGGAGTCGGCCGCTGTGAGCTGAATCACTTGTCAAGGTCATCGTAGCGCCCAGTTGTTTCGCTCCTGTCAAGGAACGGTTTCAGAACAGGTCGCAATCCGGTAACGACCCGCGGCTGAGTTGGGACGGAGCCCGGGGTGGCGCGGGTTTGAAGCTGGCGGAGAGCGGTGCGACTGGGGCGCCGCGGGGGACGCACGGGCCGCCCGGCACGGGCGTCCGGCCACCGTCGCGCTTGTCAAACGACCGGTCCGCCTGCGGTCCGAGCGCCCGTCCGGCGGGCGCCGCGGACGCCGGGCACCGGCGGGCGGATGGTCACGTTTGCATGAGAAATGCCGAGGCGGGGATCATCTCGGGACTCCCGCGCGTTGGGACAGTAAGGTAAGACGCAACAACCACACGAGGAGACACCCATGGCAATCGGGGGAAATCCGGTCTTCAATTCGAAGTCCTTCCGCTCGCAGACCCAGCCCGGCTCCGCCGGGCCCGGCACCACCTTGGCCTATCCAGGCCAGCAGGCCGACATGAGCCCGCAGCAGCTGCAGGACCTCTACACCCAGCGGTCCGCCGGACCGGCCGAAACCGGCCGCATGACCTACGCCGACGTCATCAACAAGACGGTGTTCTCCTTCGGCCTGCTGCTCGTCGGCGCGTACGTCGGGTGGCAGCTGCCCGGCCTGATGCTTCCGGCCGTGCTCATCGGGCTGGTGCTGGGGCTCGTCAACAGCTTCAAGAAGGAGCCGTCGCCGGCGCTGATCCTGCTGTACGCGGCCGTCGAGGGCGTGTTCATTGGCGGGCTCTCCGGCGTGCTGGAGAGCATGTACCCGGGGATCGCCGTCCAGGCCGTGGCCGCGACGCTGAGCGTCTTCGCCGTGACCCTGGTGCTCTACCGCTCCGGAAAGTACCGGGCGACGCCGAAGATGACCAAGATGTTCATGATTGCGATGATCGGCTACCTGGTCTTCTCGCTCGTGAACTTCGGCATGATGATGTTCGGTGCGATCGAGGGCATGTTCGGGATGCGGAGCGGCTGGTTCGGCCTCGCGATCGGCGCGCTGGCGGTCCTCCTGGCGACCTACGCCCTGGTGCTCGACTTCACGTCCATCGAGCAGGGCGTCCGCAACGGTGCCCCGGAGAAGTACTCGTGGACCGCGGCCTTCGGCCTGACGGTGACCATGGTCTGGCTCTACGTCGAGATCCTGCGCATCATCGCGATCATCCGCGAGATGTCTCAGTAGCTGTCCACCGGTACCGAAACCGACGATGGCGGCGCCCGCACAGGGCGCCGCCATCGTCACGTATTCCGCGCGCGGCACGTCTTGGCGCTACCGTAAGTCCATGAGCGAGCACGAGCGGGGGAACCCCGCGACCACCGTGACCGGGCGCCAGTGGACCATCCGCAACGGGGGCGCCGAGGCCACCATCACGGAGTTGGCCGCCGCTTTGCGCGAATACCGGTGCGGCGGCACGCATCTCGCGGAGCCCTTCTCCGCCGACGAACTGCCGCCCTCCGGCTCCGGGATCCTGCTGGCGCCCTGGGCGAACCGCATTCGCGACGGCCGGTGGACGCTGGACGGACGGACCCAGCAACTCGACATCACCGAGCCCGCCCGCGGCAACGCCACGCACGGGCTCTTGCGGAACACGGGCTACGCCCCCGTGGCCGCGTCGGCCGCGTCGGTCACCCTGGCCGGAGAGATCTTCCCGCAGCACGGCTTCCCTTTCCGCATGACCCACACCGCCACGTACGCGCTCGACGGGGACGGGCACCTCGCGGTGACCCAGGACGTGGTGAACCACGGGCCGGGCCGCGCCCCCGCGGCCCTCGGGGCCCACCCCTACCTCCGGATCGGCGACGCGCCCGTGGAGGATCTCGTGCTCACCGTGCGCGCCGACCGCCACCTGGTGGCCGACTCCCAGAAGATCCCGACGTCCGAGGAGCCCGTCTCCGGCGACGTGGACTTCCGCTCCGGCCGGCGAGTCGGCGACGTCCGCGTCGATGTCGCGCTGACTGGCCTGCACGCGGACGACGACGGCCGCTACCGCCACACGCTTGAGGCCCCCGACGGCCGCCGGCTGGCGCTGTGGGCGGACGAGACATTCCCCTACGCGCATGTTTTCGTGACCGACACCTACCGCGGACGACCCCTCGTCGTCGCCGTCGAACCCATGACCGCCCCGGCGGACGCCTACAACAGCGGCGACGGACTGCGCTGGCTGGAGGCCGGGGAGCGGCTCACGGGAAGCTGGGGCATCCGGTCATGGCTCTGACCAAGTCCACCGGGAGCGGTGGCACCGACACCGATGTCCCGTACGGGGTGCGCATCGCCGCCGCCTGGTCCTGGCGCGTCGCCGCCATCCTGGTGACCACGGGGATCGTCGTTTGGCTGCTCTCGCACGTGTCGCTGCTGATCATTCCGCTGATGATCGCCGCGCTGCTGTCCGGGCTCCTGTCGCCGATCGTGGCCGCGCTGCGCCGCTGGCGCGTCCCGAACGGCCTCGCCACGGGCGGCACCGTGGTCGGCTTCATCGTGGTGGTCAGCGTCGCACTCTCGCTCGTCGGGCGCACCCTCGCGCGGGGCTTCGCCAGCCTGTGGGACTCGGCGCTGGCCGGCATCGCGCAGGTCCAGTCGTGGATGGCCACCGGGCCGCTGAAGATCACCAGCGAGGAGCTCGACGGATACATCGCCGACGCGCTGGACCAGTTGCAGTCCAACAGCTCCTCGATCGTCAGCGGAGCCCTGTCCGCCGGGTCGACGCTCGGCCACGCGGCCGCCGGGGCCCTGCTGGCGGTCTTCGCGCTGGTGTTCTTCCTGCTCGAGGGCAACCGCATCTGGACGTTCGTCGTCGGCCTCATGCCGCGCCGGGCGCGGGCCGCCACCGACGGGGCCGGACGCATGGGCTGGAACAGCCTGGTCAACTACGTCAGGGTCCAGCTCTTCGTGGCTTTCATCGACGCCGTGGGCATCGGGCTCGGGGCGTTCATCCTCGGCGTCCCGCTGGCGTTGCCGCTGAGCGTCCTGGTGTTCATCGGTTCCTTCATCCCGATCCTCGGCGCACTGTTCACGGGAGCGTTGGCCGTGCTCCTGGCCCTCGTGGCCAACGGGTGGGTGAATGCGCTCATCATGCTCGCCGTGGTGTTGGTGGTGCAGCAGGCCGAGTCGCACATCCTGCAGCCGCTGGTCATGGGCAAGGCGGTGAGCCTGCACCCGCTGGCCGTCGTCCTGGCCGTCGCCGGGGGCACGATGATCGCCGGCATCGCCGGCGCCCTTTTCGCGGTCCCGATCATGGCGATCGTGAACACGATGGTCCGGTACATCGGCGCGCGCGGCTGGGAGACCCCCGGCGTCGCGGCGGACGGGCCCGGGCCGCAGCCACCGCCGCTCCCGGCCGGCGCCCCGGCACCGGCGGACATCGACGGCGAGACCGGCCCCGCGGGACACCCCGCAGCGGCCCCGCACCGCCGACACCCGTGATCCCCCCTTCGAGAAAGCCCCCCATGGACACCCAGACCACATTGCCCGTCTCCCTCTCCGACGTCGAAGCGGCGGCGGACCTGCTCCGGGGCGTGATCGCGCGCACCCCGGTGGAACACTCCCGCGCGCTGGGCATGGTGACCGGCTCCGACGTCTACCTCAAGTGCGAGAACCTGCAGAAGGCCGGCTCCTTCAAGGTGCGCGGCGCGTACGTCCGCATGGCGCGGCTCACCGCCGAGGAGCGCGCGCGCGGCGTCGTCGCGGCCTCGGCCGGCAACCACGCGCAGGGCGTCGCGGTCGCCGCGGACCGGCTTGGCATCAAGGCCCGGATCTACATGCCGCTCGGCGTCGCCCTGCCGAAGCTGACCGCCACCAAGGACCACGGCGCGGAGGTCGTCCTGCACGGCCACAACGTCGACGAGGCGCTGGCCGAGGCCAAGCGCTACGCCGACGCCACGGGCGCCGTCTTCGTGCACCCCTTCGACAACGCGGACATCATCGCCGGGCAGGGGACGATCGGCCTGGAGCTGCTCGAACAGCTGCCCGACGTCGACACCGTGCTCATGGGCGTCGGCGGTGGCGGGCTGCTGGCGGGCGTGGCGGTCGCGATCAAGGCCAAGGCCCGCGAGCTCGGCCGGGACATCAAGGTGATCGGCGTGCAGGCGGAGAACGCGGCCGCGTATCCGCCGTCGCTGGCCGCCGACGCACTCGTCCCGCTGGAGAAGGTGTCCACGATCGCCGACGGCATCGCCGTGGGCCGCCCGGGACAGCTGCCGTTCCAGATCATCCGCGAGCTGGTCGACGACGTCGTCACCGTGAGCGAGGACGCCCTGGCGCGGGCGCTCGTGTTCCTTCTGGAGCGCTCGAAGCTGGTCGTCGAGCCCGCCGGCGCGGTGGGCGTCGCCGCGCTGCTCGAGGGCAAGCTCGCGGAGCTCGGCATCGAGTCGAAGACGACGGCCGTGATCCTCTCGGGCGGCAACATCGACCCGCTGCTCATGCTCAAGGTCATCCAGCGGGGCCTGTCCGTCGCCGGTCGCTACCTGACGGTGCGCATGATGCTCGACGACCGCGCCGGCGAGCTCGCCACCATCTCGCGCGTCATCGCCGAGTCCGACGCTAACGTCACCCGGGTGGACCACACGCGGGTCGGCGGCTCCCTCAGCATGGGGGACGTCGCCATCACGATCGACATGGAGACCAAGGGGCACCTGCACTCGGAGCAGGTCCTGAACAACCTCCGGGCCGAGGGGTTCCAACCCGTCGTCGTGCACCCGTAGGCGGATTCGCCGGGACGACGCGACGAGCGCGGCCGGAACGACGCACGACGGAAACGACGCGGGGCCGGCCACCGGTGACGGTGGCCGGCCCCGCGCGGGTCGGTGAAGCGGACGCTAGCCCTTGAAGGGCGTCGCGCCGGTGATCTCGACCGTGATTTCCTTGCCGTTCGGCGCCGTGTAGGACAGCGTGTCGCCGACCTTCTTGCCGTGCACGGCAGCGCCGATGGGGGAGCGCTCGCTGTAGACCTCCAGATCGGAGTCCCCGGCGACCTCGCGGCTGCCGAACAGGAACGTGGTCTTGTCGCCCGCGATCAGGGCCTCGACCAGCATGCCGGGCTCGACAACCCCATCGTCCGCGGGGGATTCCCCGACGTGCGCGCGCTGGAGCAGATCCTTGAGGTAGGAGATCCGCGCCTCCGCCTTGCCCTGCTCCTCCTTGGCGGCGTGGTAGCCACCGTTCTCCTTCAGGTCACCCTCGGAGCGCGCCTGCTCGATGCGGTCCACGATCTCGGCTCGGCCCGGTCCCTGCAGGTGCTCGAGCTCTACCTTGAGGCGGTCGAACGCCTCCTGGGTCAGCCAGACGACGGCTTCATTGTTGGTGGCCACGCACTTCTCCTTGTAGTGATGGGCCGGGCATCCGCCCGGCCGCAGACTGCAATGCCCCACAGGTATCCCTGTGCAAGCAAAGACCCCGCCGACGAGGTGATGAACCGCGGTCCTTCACTGATGATGGCGGGGTGGATCGTATTAGAGCCATTTTAGCCAGTTCCCAGAGGAAACCCCAACAGGAGACGCCGTTGGCGCGCCGGAGGCGAGGACGCGCGGCCCGGGATCAGAGGGTCCAGCAGTCCCCGACGCCGCCGGAGACCCCGAGGGACTCGGTGCGCAGCTCCACGGTCGAACGGATCTTCTCCCGGCCGCCTCCCTCGCCTGCCGGCAGCACGATGCTCTTCCACCCGACGACGGCGTAGCTTTCGCTCAGCACGCGGACCGAGCACTCGACGTCGTCGCCCGCGCTCTTCTCGACGTCGAAGGTGACGGTCGCGCGCGTGGGGGAGAGGATCTCGAAGGCGATGTCCTTCGAGGTCAGGGTCGCGGTGTTCCACCACGCGACGAGTGCCGACGCGGCGATCGCCAGCACCAGGCCCGCGGCGACGCCGGCAATGCGGGCCCTCTTGCCGAGGGCGCGCTTGGGGGTGCCGTAGCGATTGACTACGCTTGACCGTGGCGCCTCGCCCGACGTGTCGGCGGGCGCTGAATGGTGGGAACTCATCCCGTTCATTCTATGTCCTTCCGGGGTCGGCATCCGCCGGACCGGAAGCGGAGGGAGTCAGACCCAGTGGAAGAAATGCGCATCGTACCGATACCGCCGTCGGAGGGGCTGCGGCTCCTCGCCGTGCACGCCCATCCCGACGACGAATCGAGCAAGGGCGCGGCGATGATGGCCGCGTACGTGGCGGCCGGCGCCGAGGTGATGGTCGCGAGTTGCACCGGCGGTGAGCGCGGCGACATCCTGAACGCGGCCGCCGGCGAACTGGCGCACGCCCACCGTGATCTGGCCGGCCTGCGCCGCGAGGAGATGGCGGAGGCCGCCGCGGTGCTGGGCATCCAGCACCGGTGGATCGGATTCGTGGACTCCGGCCTCCCGGAGGGTGATCCGCTGCCCGACCTGCCGTCCGGGTGCTTCGCGCTGCAGCCGCTGGAACGAGCCGCGGCGCCGCTCGTGCGGCTGATCCGCGAGTTCCGGCCGCACGTCGTGACGACCTACGACGAGAACGGCGGCTACCCCCACCCGGACCACATCATGGCGCACCGCGTTGCCGTGGAGGCCTTCGAGGCCGCAGCCGACCCCGAGCGCTACCCGGGGCTGGGCGAGCCGTGGGCGGCGTCGAAGCTCTACTACGACCGCGCCTTCAGCCCCGACCGCTTCCGGACCCTGCACTACGGCATGGTCGAGGAAGGGCTGGAGTCGCCGTACGCCGAGCGTGTGGCGGCGTGGGAGGAGAACCCGGAGGGTGAGATGTTCGCCTGGGTCACGCACCATGGCACAACCACGCAGATCGCCTGCGCCGAGTTCTTCGGGCATCGGGACCGCGCGCTGCTGGCCCACCGCACGCAGATCGACCCGGAGGGCTTCTTCTTCGCCGTGCCGACCGACGTGTACGCCCGCCATTGGCCGTGGGAGGACTACACGCTGGCGACCTCCAGGGTGGAGACCACACTGCCGGAGTCGGACCTCTTCGCGGGCCTGCGCTGAGCCCGGCGTCCCGGGCCCGTCGGTGGCCCGGGGCCGCGGGGGGCCCTAGGATGGAAGGGTGCCGGCGCCGGCCGGCGAAACCGCAAGAAAGAGCCTCTCCGTGAACCTGTTGTACCAGATCGCCGCCTCCTCCAGCACGATGCCGTCCGTCCCCACCGGGGACGCGGCCCGCGCGATCGGTCCGGGATTCGCGGGCTTCGTGGCCACCGCCCTGCTGGTGATCGTGGTGATTTTCCTGATCCGCGACATGGTCCGCCGCATCCGCCGCGTCCGGTACACGGCCGAGACGGAGCAGCGCCAGCAGGACCTGGTCGAGCGCGGGCGCCTCATCCAGGGCGACGACGACTTCCCCCCCACGGCCGGCGATGCCGGCGCCGCCGGACGTCCGGGCGCCTAAGGCGCCCGGCACCGCCCCGGCGCGGGCCCGCTCCATCTGGCCGCAGACCGACGCAGCGGCGGCCCGTCCGGGATCTTCCGGTGGGTGGTGCGCCGTCTCGCACCCGCGGAATGATGGTCGATTGATCGACTAGTCGACGGAGTCCGCATGGGCCCGGAATCCGGGCGTGCCGACTTCGGCGTCGCCCCTGCCGGCTCTCACCGTCGCGGGCTCCAGGCCGGCGCCGTCCGGAGGCCGGTCGTGGACCGGCGACGGTTCGCCGCCCAACGGCCCACCTTCTGGCGCTCGCGGGACGGACATAGGTACGCTGATTCATGGCTGGAACCTCCAGACGTCCAAAGGTGGCTCTACCAGTCCATACCCGCCCGTCCCGGGCGGGAAGAACCAGCGGGACTGGCAATCCACGCCCTGCTTCGAACCCGGGGTTCCAGTCCTACGCCTGCGAACCGGCGCCACACCTCATATCGTCTAGCGGGCGCCGAGGACCGCGATCATGATGGCGATGTAGTGGCAGGTGAACGCGCCGACCGTGAACGCGTGGAACAACTCGTGGAATCCGAACCATTCCAGGTGGATGTTGGGGCGCTTCAGGGCGTAGAACACGGCACCCGCGATGTAGAGTGCGCCACCGGCGCAGATCAGGACCGCTGCGGGAACGCTGGCCGCGAAGAAGTCGCCGATGTAGAGCATGGCCGCGAGCCCCAGGGCGATGTAGACGGGGACATACAACCACCGGGGGGCATCGGTCCACAGTAGGCGGAAGAGCACGCCGAAGATCGCCCCGGTCCACACGAGGGACAGTAGCCAGACGGCCTTGTCCTGGGGGAGCAGCGCCCACGCGAGCGGAGTGTAGGAGCCGGCGATGACCAGCATGATGTTCGTGTGGTCGAGGCGCTTGAGAACCCGCTTCACCGGCGGCGACCAATTGCCGCGGTGGTAAACGGCGGACACCGTGAACAGGAGCAGCCCGGTCACCGCGTAGACGGCCGACGCCGCCTTGCCCCACGGCGCCGGCGCCAGGGCGATCAGGACGATGCCTGCGGCCAGCGCGAGGGGCGCCATCCCGGCGTGTATCCAGCCCCGCAGGTGCGGCTTGATGTCGTCGACCGGCGCGGCCTCGCGGCGCAGTGCTCCCATGGTTCGATTCTAAACTACGGGCCGGTAACGACGCTCCGCGCACGCCCCCGCAGGTTCCCCGCACGCTCCCCGCACGGAGGGCGAACCCCTCGTCCGGCTTGCCTTCCGGCGCGCCGTCGGGCCGCCGGCCCATGCCGGTGTCCGCCGAGGAGACGGCCAGCCCGGCGCCGCGGTGGCGTGGTCTTCGTCCGCCGGGCCCCCGAGCGGGTAGCGTTGGTCCTGCGGCGGCCCGCGGTGGGTGCGGCTGGCTGGGACAGGATCGGAGGACGCGAGGTGAGGCTGCCCGGATTGCTGTACCGGCTCTATGGCCGGGTCATCGCCAAGGACCTTCCGCCGGAAAAGCTCCCGCACCACATCGGGATGATGGTCGACGGGAACCGCCGCTGGGCGAAGCTGGCCGGTGCCCCGACGGCCCACGGACATCAGGCCGGTGCCGACAACATCATCGAGTTCCTCGGCTGGTGCGACGAGTTCGGGATCCGGACCGTGACGCTCTACATGCTCTCCACCGACAACATGAACCGCTCCAGCGACGAGCTGCAGCAGCTGATGGGCATCATCGCCAACATGCTGGACCGGCTGGGAGAGAAGCCGAACCTGCGGATCCAGCCCGTCGGCGCGCTGGAGCTCCTGCCCGAGTACCTCTCCGACAAGCTCTGCTCGCTGGGCGAGTCCACGAAGGACGCGACCGGCCTCCATGTAAACGTCGCGGTCGGCTACGGCGGGCGGCGCGAGATCGTCGACGCCGTCAAGGAGCTGCTCCGGGACGAGGGCAGGGCCGGCAAGTCCGCGGAGCAGATCGCCGACGAGCTCGACATCGAGGACGTCTCGCGCTACCTCTACACCCGCGGTCAGCCCGACCCGGACCTCGTCATCCGCACGTCGGGAGAGCAGCGGCTCTCGGGGTTCCTGACCTGGCAGAGCGCCTACAGCGAGTTCTACTTCTGCGAGGCGCTTTGGCCCGATTTCCGCAAGGTCGACTTCCTGCGCGCCCTTCGTGACTTCGCCGACCGACAGCGCAGGTTCGGCTCCTAGGCGCGCCCGACGGGCTCCGCCGTCGTGCCCGGTGCCGGGCCGGGCTCGCGCAGTGCTTTCGAGGCCGGCGCCGACCGGCGCGCTCCGCCGTCGTCCCCGGTCCCCGGCCGGACCCGCGCCGTTCATCCGGAATTAACGCGAATCGCCGGACGAAGGGCGTGGCGCCGTCGCCGCGCCGGGGTTAGTTTGGGGTCATCGGACGGCAACCGGGCCGTCCGGGCGGAAAGGCCACCCGTTGCGATCGATCCCGATCCCTGGGGAGGCCGGTAGCGGCCTCGCGGCCGGACCGGCTCACCCGCAGAGCTAGAGTCCTCGGGCGCAAGCCCAGGTTGGGAGTCATCGTGGCAGCAAACATCCCGTCCGCAACCCCGTCCGTCGAGGCCGCGGCCGCGTCAGAGGCGTCCACCGCCGGCTCGCCGGCGGCCGCGGACCGGAACGGCGTGGAAGAGAAGTCGTTCGTTCTGGACACCTCGGTGCTCATCGCCGATCCCCGGGCGGTGCTGCGGTTCGCCGAGCACGAGGTCATCCTGCCCCTCGTCGTCATCTCCGAGCTGGAGAAGAAACGCCACGACCCGGAGGTGGGGTACTTCGCCCGCAAGGCCCTGCGTCTGCTGGACGATTTGCGCCTCGAACACGGCGGCCTGGACCGCCCCCTGCCGCTGGGCGAGGCCGGGGGAACCCTGCGCATCGAACTCAACCACATCTCCACCGAGGTGCTCCCGGTCGGCTTCCGCGGTGGGGACAACGACTCGCGGATCCTCGCCGTCGCGAAGAACCTCAGCGACGAGGGCCGGGATGTGACCGTGGTGTCCAAGGACCTCCCGATGCGGGTCAAGGCCTCCGCGATGGGCCTGCAGGCCGACGAATACCGGAACGAACTGGTCAAGGACTCCGGGTGGACCGGCATGTCCGAGGTCGACGTGCCGGACGAGGACGTCGTCGCGCTCTACGGGAACGAGGCGGTCCTGATCGAGGCGGCCGCCGGCCTGCCGGTGAACACGGGACTGGTGATCCTGTCCAACCGCGGCTCGGCGCTGGGCCGCGTCGGCGGCGACGGGCTGGTGCGGTTGGTGAAGGGGGACCGCGACGTGTTCGGGCTCCATGGCCGCTCCGCGGAACAGCGGCTGGCGCTGGACCTGCTGATGGACCGGGAGGTCGGCATCGTCTCGCTCGGCGGCCGGGCCGGCACCGGCAAGTCGGCGCTGGCGCTCTGCGCGGGGCTCGAGGCCGTGATGGAGCGCGGAGAGCACAAGAAGGTGGTCGTGTTCCGGCCTCTCTATGCGGTCGGCGGGCAGGAATTGGGCTACCTGCCCGGTTCTGAGGGGGACAAGATGAACCCGTGGGCCCAGGCCGTCTTCGATACGCTCGGCGCCCTGATCAGCGCCAACGTGATGGACGAGATCGTGGACCGCGGCATGCTCGAGGTCCTGCCGCTAACCCACATCCGCGGCCGCTCGCTGCACGATTCCTTCGTGATCGTGGACGAGGCGCAGTCGCTGGAGAAGAACGTCCTGCTCACGGTCATGAGCCGCATCGGGCAGAATTCCAAGGTCGTGCTGACCCACGACGTGGCCCAGCGCGACAACCTCCGCGTCGGCCGGCACGACGGAATCGCCGCCGTCGTCGAGACGCTGAAGGGACACCCGCTCTTCGGGCACATCACGCTGACCCGCTCCGAGCGTTCGCCCATCGCCGCGCTGGTCACCGACATGCTGGAGGACGCGGGCCAATAGCCGGGCGCGCTCCGACGCTCCCCGGGTTGTGGGGGCCGTGGGCGGCGTGGAGGGCGCGTTTCCCGGGGAGCGTCGGAGAGTATGGACGGCTACGGGGCCTCGGGTGGGACGACCCACGGGATGTGGTCGCGCACGTCCGTGAGGTGCATGGAGTGCTCCACGAACAGGTCGTCGAGCATGTACTCGTCGACCCCGAGAATGCCCAGGTCGTGCCCGGCGCCCCGGTCCGCGCCGTCCAGCGCCTCGGAGTACACACACACGGCCGTCTGCAGGTCGATGCGCACCCGCGACCTCCCCGGACCGAGCAGCGGAAAGCCCTCCGCCGCGGGCCGGTAGGTCTGATTGGGCGACACGACCGCCTCCACGCAGGCGCGGCCCTCGTGCACCCCGTCGGCCAGCGCATGGATCTCGACGACGTTGGAGAACGGGAACTCGAGGGCGACGGGCGCGTTCCCCGCGAGTTCGACGGGGTCGAGCATGGCGGCCCAGCGCGGATCGGCGAAGACGGGGTCCCCGTAGGCGGCCTCGGGCCGACGGCGCACCAGCCCGTCGTCGTCGTACACGGGGGTGGTCAGCCGCGGCGGCAACAGCCACGACTTGCGGGTCGACGCGATGTAGAACGCGCCGCGCGAGTCGTTGATGCGCGTGGTGCTGAACAGGAGACGGCCCGCGGGATCCTCCACCCGCAGCGCGTCGGGCCGGCGCAGCCAGGCGCACACCCGGGGCACGGCCTCCGCTCCGGCCGCGGAACCCGGCGCGGCAAGTCCCCGCCGGGCCGCCGGAACACGCCACTCGACGTCGAAGCGGAGCGTCTCCCAGCGCCACGGCGAAGACCTGCACAACCGGCGGAAGCCGGCCGCCGCCACCGGGCCGACGTCGTCCGCGGGGACCGGCGGTGGCTTCCTGTGGACCATGCACACAGTCTAGACACCGTGCGACGCCGCGGCGGCGCGCGTGCAGTAGCGTGGAGCCATGATCGACGCCCTCGGCGAGTTGCGCGCCGCCCAGCCGTTGGCCGTCGTGCCGCTGGCCCTGGCCCTCTTCCTGTTCCTCGTCAACGGCGCCCGGCTGGCGTGGATCGACGCGCGCACCCATCTGCTGCCCAACCGCATCGTCTTCCCCTGGTATCCCGCGGCGTTCCTGCTGCTGGGGACCGCCGCCGCGGCCGCCGGCGACTGGGGGGCGCTGCTCCGCCTGACGCTGGCCGGCGTCGCGCTCTTCGCCTTCTACCTGGTCCTCCACCTGATCCAGCCGAACGGCATGGGCCTGGGCGACGTCAAGCTCGCCGGGATCCTCGGCATGTACCTGGGCTACCTGAGCTGGGAACACCTGCTGCTCGCCACACTCGTGACGTTCGTGCTCGGCGGGGTCTTTGGGGTTCTGATGATTGCCGCGCGGCGTGCCACGCGGAAGTCCTCCATCCCGTTCGGCCCGTTCATGATCCTCGGGTCGGGCGCGGCCCTGCTGGTCGCGGGGTAGCGGCGTGCCCGTCCCGGATTTCATCGTCGAGCTGCGCTCCAGGATCGGCACGGCTCCGCTGTGGCTGCCCGGCGTCAAGGCGGTCGTGGCACGCGACGACGGCGCCCTGCTCCTGGTGCGGCGGGCCGACAACGGCTTGTGGACCCTTCCCGCGGGGATCCTGGAACCGGGGGAGGAACCCGCCGCGGCGGCCGTGCGCGAAGTCCGCGAGGAGACGGCCGTGGACGCCGATGTCGTGCGGCTGGCGGGCGTGGGCACCACCGACCCGGTCACCTACCCCAATGGGGACCAGGCCCAGTACCTGGACATCGTGTTCGAATGCCGGTACGTCGCGGGGGAAGCCCGCGTGAACGACGATGAGAACACCGAGGTCGGCTGGTTCACGGACGGGGACCGGCCCGCGCTGCCGCCACAGCACGAGCGCGCCATCGCGTGGGCCCGTTCCGGGGAGCAGGCCGCCCGTTTCATCGGATGAGCCGCGGACCGGGCCCGCGCGCGGTCCCGCGGATCCGGGGGATCCAACCGGGCGGGCGCGGGCGACGTGCCGCGCAGAGGCATGGCGGAGACCCGTGTCGAGGGTCTAGTCTGGCGTCACGGACCACGCCATCCCGCCGCCGGGCCGCGAGCCGCCGGCGGCGCGTTCCGAAGGGGCGACCATGGGATTCGAGCAGTACCACGAGCCTCCGGCCGAACTCTCGGCCGAGACCCGGACCTTCGCGCGGATGTGCGCCAACCTGACGGAAGAGGCCGAGGCGATCGGCTGGTACCAGCAGCGGATATCCCTCGAGACCGATCCGGTCGCCCGTGCCATCATGGAGGACTCGCTCGGCGAGGAGTTCAAGCACTTCTGCATGGAGCTCGAATACCTCTTCCGCGCCAAGCCGCAGTGGGGTCGGACGGCGCGCGGCACGCTGTTCCAGGAAGGCGACATCGTCGTCAACGGCCGCGCGGCCGAGGAGGCCGCCGGGCCGGACGGCGGCCCGCCGTCCGGAACCGTGCCGTCCGGAAACTTGCCAGCGGGGGACGGCGCACCGCCGGTGGGCCCCCCGCCGCCCCCGGGCTCCGGATCCCTGGGGATCGGCTCGTTGAAGGGAAACGCGTCATGACCACCGACCACCTGCTCCGCGAACTCGCCCCGATCACCGGGGCGGGCTGGAAGCTCCTCGACGACGAGGCCCGCGCCCGCCTCACGACGACGCTCGGCGCCCGCAAGCTGGTCGACTTCGCCGGTCCGTTCGGCTGGGCCTACTCGGCCACCAACCTCGGGCGGGCGGAGCCGCTCGCGGGGCCGGACGGCGACGGGATCGTCTCGAGGCGGCGCCGCGTGCTGCCGCTGGCGGAGATGCGCGTGCACTTCACGCTCTCGCGCGACGAGCTGCTCGACGCCGAGCGGGGGGCCGCGGACGTCGACCTCGCGAACCTGGACACCGCCGCGGTCCTGATCGCCAGCGCGGAGAACCGGGCGGTGTTCCACGGCTGGCGTGAGGCGCACATCACGGGCATCACGCAGGCCACCTCCCTGCCGACGGTGCCGCGCGTGGAGGACTTCTCCGACTACCCCCAGCGCGTGGCCCGGGCGGTGAACCTGTTGCTGGAGGAGGGCATCTCGGGTCCGTTCGGTCTGGCGCTCGGCCCGGGGCACTACACGGCGGTCATGCAGTCCACCGAGCGCGGGGGCTACCTGCTCTCCGAACACCTGCGCCGCATCCTGGAGGGGCCCATCGTCTGGGCTCCCGGTGTCCGCGGCGCCGTCGTGATGAGCCTTCGCGGTGGCGATTTCCTCTTCGAATCCGGACAGGACCTGTCGATCGGGTACAGCCACCACGACGCCGACAACGTCCACCTCTATCTGGAGGAGACCTTCAGCTTCCGGGTGGCCACCCCCGAGGCGGCCGTGCACCTGACGTCGGGGGCGGAGGAGGCC